>JANMZN010000165.1:0-2074 GCA_031383285.1 Segetibacter sp. | reverse complement strand
TATTTTTACTCCAGGCTTCTTTTACTTTCAAATTGTAATTAAAATATAGCCTATTAGCAACAACGGTCCAGGTATCTGATTCTGTTGGTGCCTTATAGCCTCTAGAAGTGCCAAAAGCACAATAGCCTCCATATTGTGGTGCATATTTTTCTGGTGCTACTTTAAAACTGTCAACATGCGCCTGGCTTATGAAAAGCCACCTTGCACCATTCCAATCATAACTGTACTTTTCTTCTCCTTTTATAGATGGTAGTTCATTTACCAACGATACCACATCTAAACCATGTGCACCTAACCCATTTACTTTATAGATTTCAGGTTGCTGCGCATGTGCTGCTACTGTTAGCAATAACAAAAACGGTAACATTAATTTTAGTTTCATGATTTCTTTTTGATTTGATTTAATGAATTCCTTGTATTCTTTAGACTTTTGGTGTAAAAAAAGGTAATATGGAAATGTTGGTATAATTAACTTAACGGCTAGGATCCCATTTAAGAATTATTTTACGTGCACTTATTTGAAGGAGAAAGTAACTGCTATTTATAAAAGTTTTTCCAACTTTCATCAGCCTTACTTTTTAGTTTGGCTTCATCCTTATTCCAGCTTTTGAGTGTGTTGGTAAAATATTTATTGTAGAACAGATATAGTTTGCCATCCACTATTTTATAGGTTTCTGGGTCTACTTCTACTTTCTCTCCTGTTGCGCCCATAGCATAAGCACACCATCCGCCATATTGGGGTTCGTACATTTTTGGAGCAGCAACAAACTGTTTTTTGTTTTGCTCACTAGCGAAATAGTAGGTAATGCCTTCATAAGCGACTGCTATATTTTTCTTGCCTTCTACGGGTTTTTTTTGACTGAAATAGGAGGTAGGATCGTATCCTGAAATGGCCAAAAATGATTTGTCAACATGGTACTGCTGACGTCGTTTTTCCAATTGCGCAAAGGATACAGAAACGATACTTACAAACAGGAATCCTAAAAGGAATGCTTTTTTCATTGATTATTATATTTACATTTACTAGACGGCTGCCTTTTCTATTCCTTACAATCATTTTGAACAAAGGGGAACTTTTTTTCGATCATCTTTTTTCATTCCGCTTCAATTCCTTACTTTAACTGCCTTCAAAACTTATTCAATTGCTATGAAAGGCATATACTTTTTACCATTATTATTTGTTCTCAATGCTCATTCAGAAGCACAAACGCCTGTGTTGGACAGTATCAGGCAATTGGTACAAAGTGCTACCACAGATACAGGCAAGGTAATTCAATTGCAGGCATTAAGTTTTCGGTTGGTTTATACCAATCCTGATTCTGCTTTGCAGCTTTCTCAGCAGGGATTGGCATTGTCAAGAAAGCAAGGTTATCTTAAAGGGGAGGCATATAGTTATAGCGGTATGGGTGTGGCTTTTGGTATTGTTGGCAACAATGCCCGGGCTTTGGAGTGCCATCTTAATGTTTTAAAGATTTTTGAGAAAATTAAATTTGAAGCAGGCATTCCTTCTGCACTTAGCAATATAGGAGGGGTGTACGCTGCTATGGGCGACTATAGACAAGCCTTGACTTACAGGCTCAAAGCAAAGGAAATGCTTGAGAAAAGCAACATCTCCGACAAAACCAATATTGCCCAGCAGTACATCAGCATTGGAGACAGTTATGAGAAGCTAAACCAATTAGACTCTGCCCGCATATATACCCAACATGCTTATGAACTTGGGCAGCAGTTGCACGATGACTACCTCGTTTCCTTTTCGCTGAACAACTTGGGGAATATATATGCCAAAATGCAACAGCCAGGGTTGGCTATGGAGTATTATAAACTTAGCCTGGACCTGTACAGAAAAGTGTTGGATGCAGAAGGTATTTGTGATGCAAGTATGGGGATTGCTAATGTATACTTGCAAGCAGGGAAAATAGATTCGGCGCTTCAGTATGCAAGCGAAAGCCTGGCTATAGCTAATAGAGAAGGTTTTACAAAATACACGATGGATGCAGGCAAGTTAGTAGCAAGTTTGTATGCAAAAAAAGGGAGCAATGACAGTGCCTATTACTACCTTACTGTTAGTATG
>JANMZN010000150.1:0-13966 GCA_031383285.1 Segetibacter sp. | reverse complement strand
ACAAAAAGATTAATGACCAAATATTATTTCATCCGGTAGTTCATTCCTATCTGTTGTACTGTCATAAGGAAACTCAGCAGTTAATGCTTCTCCAATGTCTTTTACAACTGTACATATACCCCCGGCGTAATCATCCTTTGTAAAAGCAGCAGTTATTTTCTTTACTTCATCATTCCAATACTGACTACCCAATCTTTGGTAAATTCCTTCATCAGCAAAGATGGCTAGTTGGTGATCGTCCAATGCAATGTAAAGAAGCACAGCATTGCGATCTTCCGTCTTATCCATTTTCAGTCCAAAGAAAATCTCCTGGGCCCTGTCAACAGCGTTTACAAATTTACACCGGCCTTCAACAAATACCCGCACTTCTCCGCTGGTATTGCGCTCGGCCTGCTTGATGGCTTCCACCATCAATTTTTGCTGATCATCAGTAAAATACCGCTTCTTTTTAAAAAAGGAAAATAATGACATGGGCTTGATTAGAATTTTACTTCAGGTGCTTTATCAGCGCCTGCATCGGCCGCAAAACCTATTCTTGGTTTAAAACCCATAATACCGGCAAACAATACCGTTGGGAATTTTCTTGTCTGAACACTATAGGCCTGAACTGCAGCATTAAAATCGTTACGAGCTACCTTTATCCTGTTCTCAGTTCCTTCCAACTGTGCCTGCAGACCCCGGAACGCATCATTTGCACGTAAATTAGGATACTGCTCAGATACGACCAACAACCTTCCCAAAGCCTGAGACAATTGTCCTTGCGACTGTTGAAACTGTTGAAGTTTTTCCGGCGTAAGATCATCAGCATTCACTTTCATTTGAGTGGCTGAAGCACGGGCTTCAATTACTTTGGTCAAAGTTGTTTGCTCAAAATTAGCTTCGCCTTTCACTGTATTTACCAAGTTTGGAATAAGGTCTGCACGGCGTTGATAATCACTCTGTACGTCGTTCCATGCTTTCTTAACAGCTTCATCAGAGACCACTAAACCATTGTACTGACCACAACCACAACCCCCTAATAAAAGGACGGCTGCTAAAATTACTATTAAGGTTAATTTACCTGTACTCATTTTATTTTTTATTTATTTTGAAAATATAAGAATGTAATATAACAAATTAGTGACCATTTGTTATAAACTGCCGAACTGTCTTAATGATTGATCGCTGCAATACCGGGCAATTCCTTACCCTCGAAATATTCGAGCATGGCACCACCTCCGGTACTTACATAGCTAACCTTGTCGGCCAAACCAAATTGGTTAACAGCAGCCACACTATCCCCGCCACCGACCAAAGAAAATGCACCTTTCGAAGTAGCTTCTACTACAAAGTCAGCAATTGCTTTTGTTCCTGATTTGAATTTTTCCATTTCAAAAACACCCATCGGACCATTCCACAAAATAGTTTTACTGGCTAGAATAACAGCGCCAAATTGTTTGATTGCTTCGGAGCCTATATCCAATCCCATCCATCCTTGCGGAATGTTATTATTGGTGACGAATTGTGTATTTGCATTCGCATCAAACTTGTCTGCTACTACGCTATCTACGGGCAAATGAAATTCAACGCCTTTTGCTTTCGCCTTGTGCAACAATTCTAATGCAAGTTCCAGTTTGTCATTTTCGCAAAGACTGCTGCCTATTTCATTGCCTTGTGCCTTCAAAAAAGTATAAGCCATTCCGCCGCCGATAATGATGTGATTGGCCCTATCCAATAAGTTTTCGATAATCAATATTTTATCGCTCACCTTGGCACCACCAAGTATAGCCGTAAAAGGTCGTTCACTCTCATGCAATACTTTTTCTGCACTTTTCACTTCACTTTCCATGAGTAGCCCAAACATTTTTTTGTCGCCCGGGAAGAACTTTGCAATAATGGCAGTAGAAGCATGTGCCCGATGCGCTGTTCCAAATGCATCGTTTACATACACATCGCCCAACTTGCTCAACTTTTCAGCAAATTCCTCATTGCCTTTTTCTTCTTCTTTATAAAAACGAAGATTTTCCAGTAAAAGCACTTCTCCGGACTGCAATGCAGCAGCTTTTTGTACTGCTTCTGCGGCTATACAATCATTGGCGAAAGCTACATGTACACCGCCTAATAATTGAGACAAATGGCTTATCAGGTGCTTTAACGAGTATTTATCTGTTGGACCATCTTTTGGTCTACCCAAGTGGCTCATCAGGATAACACTGCCGCCATCATTTAATATTTTCTGAATAGTAGCTACTGCGGCACGCATCCGGTTGTCATCCGTTATTTCAAATTTGTCATTCAGAGGAACATTAAAGTCCACACGGATAAGTGCCTTTTGGCCTGAAAAATTGTGAGATTGAAATTTGCTCATAAATTGAATTTAAAAAAAGAAACCGCAATGAACCAAGCACTCCGGCAAAATCTCGCAAAATTAAAACTCTGCTACTCTTTGCTTAAACCCTTTATTCATTGCGGTTAATATTTGAGTAAAAAACTAAAAGCCTAAGTGAGATACACAACTTTATTGCTAAATGTGCAAATGATCACTTATCGAACAATTATTTATTCCTCAATGCATTCATATATTTAACTGTACGAACCAATTGGCTTACATAGCTCATTTCGTTGTCGTACCAAGATACCGCTTTTACCAATTGCTGACCACCAACTCCAATTACTTTAGTTTGAGTAGCATCGAATAAAGAACCGAAATGCATACCGATAACATCAGTACTTACAATTTCATCTTCGTTGTAACCAAAGCTTTCGTTTGCTGCAGCTTTCATAGCGGCATTTATTTCTTCAATCGTAGTTGGTTTACCTAAAATAACGTTCAACTCAGTCAACGAACCGGTAATGGTAGGAACACGTTGTGCACCGCCATCTAGTTTTCCTTTTAATTCTGGTAATACCAAACCAATTGCTTTAGCAGCACCTGTACTGTTGGGTACAATGTTGGCAGCAGCCGCTCTTGCCCGACGAAGATCACCTTTTGGATGTGGTGCATCTAATGTATTTTGGTCATTGGTATAGGCGTGAATAGTGGTCATTAAACCGGTAACGATACCAAAAGTATCATGTAATACTTTTGCCATAGGTGCAAGACAGTTGGTAGTACAAGATGCACAAGAGATGATTTCTTCACTGCCATCAAGAATTTCGTGGTTAACATTGAAAACAACTGTTTTCAAATCACCAGTAGCAGGAGCAGAAATAACAACACGCTTTGCACCTGCTGTAAGGTGAGCTGCAGCTTTATCCTTGTCTGTAAAGAAACCTGTACTCTCAATAACAACATCTACATCATGATCACCCCAAGGAATTTGTGCAGGATCTTTTTGGGCATATATTTTTACCGTATCCCCATTAACTACTATAGAATTCTCAGTGCTCTTAACCTCACCATCAAAACGCCCCTGTGCACTGTCATACTTTAGCAAATGCGCAAGAACTGCAGGGCTTGTAAGATCATTGATAGCTACAACTTCAATCCCTTCCATGTTGTAGATCTGACGAAAAACAAGACGACCAATACGTCCAAAGCCATTAATAGCCACTTTAACAGTACTCATATTTTTAATTTATTTCGTTTAAAAAACGATGCAAAACTACATTGAAAATGGCGGATTCTGTGTATTTTTTTTCTTCTAATGGTATCTAACAAATTAATAACCTAGAACCTGACAATATGGCTACTCTTTCTCAGTTCTGAGAATCTCAAATCTCCGCGAGATGGCTTCTCCGGAATTATCTACCACAGTTAGCGTATGAAAGCCCGGAGATGGGTTTAAAGCCATTTGGTGGTACCTGATGGTGGTTCCAATGTATTGATCGTCAAGGTGCCAGAAGAGTTTTGCGTCAACATCTCTATGAGCCGCAGTAAAAACTGTTCTCCCCTTTTCGCCAGAAACTTCCTTTGGAACATAAATGCGGGCATTTACCTCAGGATATACAATTTCCAATTGTTTGCTACCATCGGTTTCGCATTCAGGTTTATAGGATGGCAACATCAAATATTCCGGATGGCGGGCTTTATAATAATATTCCATTCCAGGAGGTAAAACGAACCAGCTTTTGTGCACCATTGCAGAAGGGGATTCACAATTTTCTGTAACTCTATAAGTTTTTGAGGCATCCATGTGTATGATCCGATGATAGGGGCACAGTGGTGCATTGTTTCCTTTTGAACTAACCAAAACGGTATCAACATCATTACAATTGCTTGCCGCCCTATAACCGCTTTGGTGACAAACAGGGAGAAAATTAAAATCGAAAGCCGGCGGCTGAAACCAGGCGGAGGAAGGCAACAATCTGAAAATATCGAACATGACTGGCGCAGCGGTATTGATGCCAGTCAGTTCAGGCCTACCTTCACCATCGGCATTTCCTACCCAAACTACTACACAATATTTTGGAGTCAATCCTATTGCCCATCCATCGCGGTAGCCAAAACTCGTACCGGTTTTCCATGCTATGCGCTGTGCCGAATTGAACAAATTCCATAGTCCCTCTTCACCGGGTCGCATTACTTCTTGCATAGCGTTTAAAGTGTGCCAGATGCTCGGAAAGTCCAATGGGATGGTAGTTGATCGTTGGTCGTTGGGGGTTACTCGTTGGTCGTTGCTCGTTACTCGTTGCTCGTTACTCGTTGGTCGTTGCTCGTTAATCGTTTGAGGTTTGAATTTTGAAGTTTGAGGTTTGAGGTTTAAGGTTTGAGGTTTGGTGTTGGAGGATTGCTGTTTCTCATTTTGGCTTTTGTAAACTGGCATGTGCCAATCATCCTTATTTATTGTGCCCTTATTCTGACGCTGGTGATTATAGATTCTGGCAAGGCTGCTAAACACCCCTGCAAGTTCCCATGGGGTGACTTCGCACCCTCCTAGTATGAGGCTTAGTCCATAATAATCTGCAGGCTGTTTTAAAGTAGTAAAACCACATTGTTTGAGTACATCATAAAACCGTGGATATTTGTACTGTTGCAACATTCGAACTGCAGGAATGTTGAGGCTTCGGCTTAATGCACGATTAGCAGGTACAGCGCCATCATACTCCAAATTAAAGTTTTGTGGCGTATATCCTCCGATTTGTGTAGGCAAGTCCGGAACCAACTGCCTGGGAAGAATTAATCCATCGCTCTGCATAGCAGCAAAAAGCAAGGGCTTTAAAGTGCTACCCGGACTGCGGGATGAAGCTAGAATATCTACATGGCTTTCAATTTCCGGATCGGACGGTTTATAAACATTTCCAACATAAGCCAATACATTTCCTGTTTCTACCTCCATTACCATAGCCGCTGCATTGTTGATACCATTTCCCCTGAAACCGCAGTGGTACCTATGAATGAGTTGTGTAACATTTTGCTGCAGATCAGATTGCAAAGTAGACGTAATTCTTGTTGATCCAAATAGATCTGTTGATAACCCTTTTGCAAAGTCTTTTTTAAACCTATCCAAAAGATGTGGTGCCAATTGCGGCAATGGTAATGGACTGCCCGGTAGCAGCTCCAATTTGGCTAGATTTCCGGTAGTTGTATCAATGATTTTTTCTGCCACCAACTTATCGATGAGCAGATTGCGTTTACGCAATAGAATTCCTCTGTTTCTCCCCGGATGAACAAGCGTAGGTGCATTGGGCAAAACTGCTAATGCTGCCATTTCTCCCCAACTTAATTTATCAGCACTTCTGCCAAAATACCTCCACGATGCTGCATCCAACCCGACTACATTGCTGCCAAATGGCGCATTACTAGCGTACAGTGCAAGTATGGAGTTTTTACTATAGCTACACTCTAAACGAATCGCCAAAATACATTCAACTATCTTTTGCCAAATAGTCCGTCTCTCTCCTCGGCTAAGCCTCATTACCTGCATGGTTAAGGTACTGCCACCACTAATTACTTTCTTACCGCCGAAGTTTTGTTTTACAGCCCTAGTCATCGCCAACAAATCAACTCCGGGATGATAATAAAAACGCTTATCCTCAAAGGTAGTGATGCACTGCGCAAATTTTATCGGCACAATATCATTGTATGGAAACCGCCACTGACCATCCCCGGCTATTCCGGCAGATAACAATGTCCCACTTTCACTTTCTATTACAAATGAAGTTGGCTTAATGAATAACCTTTCAGGTAAAGCAAAAACGAACCATAGCAATAGAACAATTCCTATTGCTATGGAAATTTTAGTTTTTAACTGTAATGATCCTATTCGCTTCAAAATTTCTTACGCTTCTCTTTGTTATTGTACAACTGTCACCCACTTTCCATTGACCCCACTACTGATGTTGTTATCATACATGGCTTCGCAATAAGTTCCGGGCCAATAATAGCGACCGGGATAAGCCGCATTCAATTGAACAAAATAGGTCAACGTTTGCCCTTGACGGATGTTAAAGAAATGATACACTCTATCATCCCGGATATCCATATAATCCGACGCCGAAGATTTGAATCCGCCTTCGCTATTGTAAAGACGAGTATTCAAAATCTCCCAACCGCCAGGAAAAATCTGTGACAGTGCCATTTGATTGTAAGTACCACTCCTTCCAGTATTGGTAATGGTAACTTTGGCTACAAAATCAGTTCCTTGTTTGATAGTTGAAGGGTCTAATACAGTTCCTGTTGAGGTAAGATAATTCAGAGTCATGGACAACCATTCCGGATGATTGATCACTTTTAAACTATCTCCTGCCATGGGTTGCCCTTGATTGATTGTTCTGATGTACAATACATTACTTCCTTTATTGCTGATACTAATATTTGCCTTTCCATTGGAAAAAGTAACCGGCATTTGTACCAGGTTTGTTGTTGTATTGAGTGCCATACTTTTTGTACCAGACGAAGCAGTGATACTAATTTTATTTCCATTTTTATTTGCTCCGCAATACCTGCTAATGGCAATCAATGCATAAGCAGTAGTTTGTGTACTATACCATCCTTCGCTGGCTAATTGATTCGCCACATCTTTCAAAACCATTGCCGCTTCTGATTTTCTATTCATAATGGTAAGAGTTTCCAATACCATAGACTGATCCCTTAATTGACTACCAAAAGACATTCCCGGAAATGAACGTTGGATAAACTGAGTAGGCAGTCCACTGATCATTTGCAAGGCAACTGCATTTTGCCCAATAAGGTAATAAGCTGCTGCTAATCGCCATTTGGCTTCCGGGGAAATAAAACGATACTCTTTTAAGCGGTTCATAGCACCTAATTCAGGTGCCTTTGCCAATGCTAACAAATACAACCTGTATGCCTGATCAAGATCTTCGCCATAGAATGGTGCCCTGGTTGTTATCCACGCATTGGCCTTATTGCGCTGATAGCCTTTCCACTGTTGCAACATGGCTGATGGAACATTGTATCCTTTCTCCGCAGCTTGCAACAGAAAATGACCCGCATAGTTTGTTCCCCATTCGTCGCTAAATGCCTGATCGGGCCAATAACTAAAGCCCCCATCATTTGCCTGGAAATTCTTTAGCTTTTCTATGCCTCTTCGCACATTCACATCTACCTGAACTTTCTGTTGAGCATTAAGTTCAAGCATGTAACTCAATACTAATTGCGGAAATACTGCGGAGGTAATTTGTTCTACACAACCATATGGATATTGAATTAGATATTGTAAACGCTTTTCAAGATTAATAGCTGGAATACTGGATATCTCAACTACTGCCCTGCTATCGTTTCCAGTCCCAATTATGCTTATGCTGGAGGAAAAAGTTTGACCTCCGTTCAATACTTTATCTGATACAGCCGATATTAGTGGATTTGGATTCCTTACATCCAATTCAACGTCATAATCAGTCCTTTCGTTTCCACTGGTAGCTATCAATTTTACTTTTCCTATACCCGTATTTGATTTTACTCTTGCATTAAAAAACACCTGTTGTTCTCCAGTACCATTAAATACAATTTGCTGGCTGGTAGCTCCCACTGCTTCTATATATGGATTGCTTTGAATTGTCAGGTTTACATTTCTTATTCTACTTTCTGTAGCAAATACGGTGACCGGTATTTTTATTTCTTCTGTTGGGCCCAAAACTCTTGGCATGGTAGCCAGCAACATTAATGGTTTTTTTACGGCAACTGCTTTTTCTGAAAATCCATAAGCCCCATCGTTTCCTGCTATTACCATTGCTCTCACACTACCCATGTATGCAGGCAATTTAAAAGTATGCACTTTGCTGCCACCACTACTTTTGAATGGACCCATAAACTGAACAATCGGTCTAAAACGATTCGCTTTTTTCTTACCTGCGTCAGGGGCCTCACTATCACCGCCAATGGTTAGAATTCTTTCAAGGTCTCCGCTCCAGGCACCAATGACATAATCGAACAAATCCCAACTTTTAACACCCAAAGCTTCTTTTGCATAAAATGCTTTATGTGGATCAGGAGTTTTAAATCGGGTAATGTCTAGTAATCCTTCATCTACAATGGCTATAATATAATTCATGTCCTTGCCATTTGCCTCAGATACCGTAATAGAGTTGTGCTGCTCTGGTTTTATCACATCCAACATTTTAATGACCGGTTTCAAAATAGTATTTTTATCTTCTACTAAAACCGGTATTACTCCGTACATCCTGATCGGAAGATCGTTGACAGTTTGAGCGTGAGGCTGCAAGAGACTAACGTTTACATAAATATTAGGAGCCATCGTTTTTTCAGCTTTGAAGCTGAATTTTGTTTGGCCTTGTTCTGTTTCCTTCCAAAATGTTTTTAAAACTTTGCTGCCACTTTCTATACTAATCAAAGCTCTTCCACCCGCACTACTGGGTATGCTCAATAATATATCTTCACCTACTTCATATTTTTCCTTATTGGCAGTAAATGACAACATGGATGCAGCACTGGCATCTGCCTGATTATCTCGACTTTGCCAATAAGGATCATCCACATAAAATGTTTGTCCGGTTACATGCCCACTTTTTGTATCCCTAACCAAAAGCAAGTATCTTCCCCATTCGTCAGCCGATAAATTGACATTGTAATTGGCTTTACCATTTACCACTTGAACAACTTGTTTCTTCAATAATTTATTATATTCATCCTGAGTAAAGTTGCTGAGTTCATCGCCTGTCTCATCCCACCACCAACGCCATTGTATTCTATACAACTCTACTTCGGCGGTTCCATTTCCTGCTACTAATTTTCCTTTGGTATCTACATTTACAATACTCATACTTTGTGGCTGTCCGGCTAAAAGAAAACCCCATGGCTTTGTTCCTTCGGGTACTTTTAATCCAACATAAGTATTGTAAGGATGGTAAGGATAAGATAAATTGTCAATACTGAAATTACCTCCCGGTTCAAAAACCTTAACCAGAAGATTAGCCGTTAATACACCTGGTGCATTAGATGTTACTTGAAAATTGGGATTTACAATAGCCATTCCTTGTTCGTCCAATGAGCCATCGAAAATGGTTTTACTTTGTGGTTCAAACCCAGCAGTAGGATTGTCGAAGGCGTATCCGGCAAACTTTGGAAATGAAGTTTTGCTTTTGTATAATTGAGCATCTACCCTTGCTTTTAAGTTTTTTCCAATAGCTCCAAATAACCACTTGGCAGATAATGTTCCATTTGTAGTTACGCCTTTTCCCAATTCCGGATCAGCTCCAAAGTTTAAATCTATCTTCAAACGATTTGGCATTATTGTTTCAATCTTCAATTTCTTTTCAAAAGTGGCACCACCAACTTTTACTTTACAGTTCCAGTTTCCGGTGGGCGCAGAAGGGTCTGTGGCTGTCCTAAATACATTGAAGCCACCTTCAGCATTGGTTTGTACCAGCTTTTTATACAGCTGACCATTGGGCGAATAAAGTTCCATCTCAATTGGATGTTCTTCGGGTAGCTTGTTTTGTTTGTCTTCAATGATACAACTGATAAATAAACTATCTCCGGGCCTCCATACGCCACGTTCCCCAAAGATGAAGCCCTTGATTCCATTCTTAACTTCGGCACCACTTACATCAAAACGACCAAGCGGAAGGGAAGTAGCATCATCAATTTTTAAATAGCTTTTTTCGTTGCCATTTTTACCAACAATCAAGTACGGCTTTCGCTTCAATTCCAAAGTCAGCATTCCATCACTCCCGGTTTTTCCACTACCAACTACCTGCCTTTGATAATCCAGCACCTCCACTTCAATTGCACTTAATGGCTCTGTTGTAAGGATGTTTGTTACTGCTACAACCAAAGAATTATCATTCCCCTTTTTAGCAGTTAATCCAATGTTGGTAGCAATGATATTTCTGCTTGCAAACCTTTCCTTATTGAAATATGATTTGCTACATGGGTTGTCTCTTTGCTCCCAATTGTATCCGTATGGATAATAGGTATCATAACGATTCCAGAATTCTTCATCTTCGTCTATAGCATTGTCATTTTCGTTGTATGAATACTCGTAGTTCACTTCCTCCTCATCTATGTTTGCTTCTTCACTAGCATTGTCTGCTACTGCGCCTGAACCAATTTGCGGCAATGCAGAATCCACTACAGATTCAGTAGAAGTTAATATCACCTTCTTTTTTGGCTTTGCCGCACAGTCATACATAGAATAGTCGGGCCTAAATCCAATATTGACGCGGTAAATAGCCCCCGGTTCCGACTTCATGTATTTATCAATATCCAGCAAAAATTTATTTTTCTTATGCAGGTTCAGACTCTGATCATTGTCAAGCCTCACAGTGGCTCTTACCAAAGGTTTTGCCACTTGCCTTAATCCATATTCACCATTAAGATCATTATTCTGCAAAAATTGAATAACATTGTTTTCATAAATTTTGATAATGGATACATCCACTGCCTTTAAATTGATCGCTTCGAAAGGCAGGACCAATTTGCCAGCACTATTTGGCAATATAGTTCCCCTGCCAAAAATTTTTACGGAAGGCAATCTGTTCTCATAAAATACATTGGCAGTAAAAGACTTTTCCAAACGCTTATTCCATTGGTTTAATATACCTTCATTGATAGTGACAGTTGCATTACCATCCAGTTTTTGAGCAGTATAAACTTTTACTTCGCTTCCATCAATGGTATAACTCAGATCTTGTTGATTACTAATAACGATTAACCCGTTCAAATCCTGGTTGATGGCTACAGGGTCGCTAAATTGTATGAGTGTAAAATTCTCATCTTCTTGTACCGGACGAACAGCTAATACTTTAAAATCGCCAACGGCGGGCACTTCTATTTCTTTGGTGTCCTTTTGTTTTATTGATAATACACTACCATCCCAATTCAGACCCAATTTATTTGCATTGGCACCTCGCTCCAAATTCTCAATAATGAAATTATGAGTCTTATTTGCTTCATTGTGCTGCCACCTTATTTTTACTTCATTGCCCTCCAGTTTTGCTCCCAAAACTTGCTCCACCTTTGCATTTTCTTCTACATCAGCCGTTAGCAACACTCCCGATAAATTCATTTTGTCTTTGCTGCCATTGTTTGCCCTTAAGCCATTTTCTTCTACACTGAATGACGGTTTAATCACCTGAACATTGAATATAAAATCGTTGAACTTCGAAGGCACTTTTCGAACCTTGCCAAGATTAAAACTAACTTCATACAATTCATTTGGTGTAAGGTCTTTATCGGGCTTAAACTCAATGGTTCGTTCATCTGTCCAATATGCCTTGCCGCTTACAGCGGGTGAAAAATCAAACAAATCGTCCTTAATGGTTTCATTTAAAGTATGTATGGTTTGCACATCGGAAGTCAACTGTATTCTGATGGTATTTTTCTTAGAAATAACCCCGGAAGTATAGGCTTCAATGTATTTACTGAACTCCGGATCTATTGAGACCAGTTTCTTTTTTTCATTACAGGATAAAAGGAAAATTAAAAAAAAAGTAATGGCACAGATGCTTAAATTTTTAAGCGGCAAATGGTATTTGGTGTACATGAAGTTTTGGAAATTGATTTGAGGTAATATTTGATGATAGAAAGTTAAGCATTAGAAAATGAAATTACCCTAATCTTATTTGTTAATACTACTTTAATTGTTTGAAATGCATTAATTTGAACTCAATTCAAAAATTAAACAATGAAAATTTCCTTTCACGGCGCAGCAAGAACAGTTACGGGATCAAAACATTTACTACAAATGGACGATGGAACAAATATTTTACTTGACTGTGGGTTATTTCAAGGAATGGGGCGGGAAACCGATGAACTAAACCGGAATTTTGGCTTTGCTGCAACAGAGATAAACTACCTGCTGTTGTCACATGCACATATAGATCATTCAGGATTGATACCCAAGTTGGTAAAGGAAGGATTTATAGGTAAGATATTCTGCACGCCGGGAACCCGGGATCTTGCAGCCATTTTGCTGGAAGATAGTGCCATTATACAAAAAGCAGATACCAAGTTTATCAATAAGAAAAGAACCAAAAAAGGATTGCCTCTCTTTGAACCAATGTATAGCGTAGAAGATGTTGTGGCCAGTTTAAAATTGTTTGAGGTGGTGGAATACAATCAATGGTTTAGGATCAATGAAAATGTAGAAGTGCTATATACAGACGCTGGGCACATTGTAGGCAGTGCAGCGGTTAATTTGTGTTTAACAGAAAATAATAAGACAACTACACTAACATTTAGTGGTGATGTAGGCAGGTATGGAGATGTTATCCTCCGTTCTCCGGAAGTTTTTCCAAAAGCAGACTTTATTATTTGTGAAAGTACCTATGGAAATAAACTTCATGATGAAGTCCATAATTCTAAAGACACGCTAAAGGAATGGATAACAAAAACCTGTATTGAGAAAAAAGGGAACCTCATTATTCCCGCATTCAGTGTAGGCCGGACGCAAGAAATTTTGTATTGGCTAAATCAACTTGAACTAGAAAACAGCCTTCCTAAAGTGCAGTATTATGTTGACAGTCCACTGAGTTTTGAGGCAACCCAGGTAGTAAAAAGTCATACAGAAGATTTTAATAAAACAGTTCAAAAAGTAATGTTGGATGACAAAGACCCATTTGACTTTGAAGGATTGAATTATATAGAAACTGTGGATGAAAGCAAAGCCCTGATAGACAACCCATATCCACATGTCATTATATCAGCAAGCGGCATGGCTGATGCAGGTCGGGTAAAACATCATATCAGGAATAATATCTCAGATGCTAAAAATACTGTTCTATTGGTTGGATATTGCTCACCTTATTCATTGGGAGGCAAATTGGCCAATGGAGTAAAAGTGGTAAATATTTATGGTGATGAAATGAGTGTTAATGCAGAAATTGGACAAATGCACAGTATGAGTGCACATGGTGATTACGATGACCTTTGCCAATTCCTTTCCTGCCAAAATCCAAAAGAAGTGAAACGTTTGTTTTTGGTTCATGGAGAATACGATGTTCAGCAGGATTTTTCTGCACGACTAATTAAAAAAGGATTTGAAGTAGAAATACCGGCAATGCACCAACAATTTGTCTTGGAATAGGAATATCAAGTATCCAAAAGCTTCAAGCTATAGATTCTAAAATACCTTACGCGATTTTCCATTCATTCAAAAATAAGCAACTAGGTGTTTCAAGAACTTTCAGGAGAAAACAAAACCCAACAAAAAAGCCTTACTGAAAAGTAAGGCTTTAAAATTGTAGAGCGTACGGGAATCGAATGTTTGTTAATTAGAGTTGTTTGTAGTCAGTTTGATTGTGTGTTAACCATTGTAAATAAATGGTTTGAACTAAACCAAACAAAAAATAACTAAATACAACAATCAAAATAACTGCTACCTTTTTTGCTACCTTTTGACTTTTGAATTAGATTTACATTCTAAAATTTAAGTCATGGGGACAATCCGTTTTATCATTCGTACTGACAAGCCGTTGTTAAATTGCACAGCACCTATTGAAATAGCCTATTCTGTTAGAGGCCAAAGGAAGGTTTATAGGACCTCATTAAAATTGCCGTCCTACCTGCACGAAAACAAGCCTGTTTTTTGGGATTTGGAAACACAGCGGGGTAAGTACATTG
>JANMZN010000130.1:0-3565 GCA_031383285.1 Segetibacter sp. | reverse complement strand
GCTCAACTGACCAACAAAGAAGAGAAGTATGCCATCATCAAAATGCCAAGTGGTGAGTTGAGAAAAATACTAATCAACTGTTATGCAACTGTAGGTGTGGTAAGCAATAGCGATCACAGTTTGCAAAGCATGGGTAAAGCCGGTCGCAATGTATGGAAAGGTATCAGACCTCGTGTACGTGGTGTAGCTATGAACCCTGTAGATCACCCGATGGGTGGTGGTGAAGGTAGAGCTTCTGGTGGTCAGCCTCGTAGCAGAACTGGTCAATATTCCAGAGGTCTTAAAACAAGAACCAAGGGAAAAGCCAGCGACAAAATGATTATCCAAAGAAGTAACGGTAAAAAGTTAGCTAAGTAATTTTAAAATTTCAAATTATCTCATAATATATGGGTCGTTCAATTAAAAAAGGTCCTTACGTTGCAGCGAAGCTTGAGAACAAGGTTCTAGCAATTAATGACGGTACTGCAAAGAAATCGGTTATTAAAACCTGGTCTCGCCGGTCTACAATCACACCAGATTTTGTAGGACATACATTTGCTGTTCACAATGGCAACAAGTTTATTCCGGTTTATGTAACTGAATTTATGGTAAGTCACAAGCTCGGTGAGTTTGCGCCAACCAGAAACTTTAAAGGACACTCAAACAAGAAACAATAAAAAGTTCAACATGTTGAAGGTTTGCAAGGTTCAAGAAATTTGAGCACCAAACATTTAACCGCTGGAATCTGAAATTAAATACAATGGAAGCAGTAGCAAAATTGATGAATTATCCCACTTCGCCACGTAAAATGCGTTTGCTGGCGGATCTTATTCGCGGTATGGCTGTTGAGAATGCGCTTGCAACGCTGGAGTTTCATCCGAAACATCCTTCAACACCGTTGGGTAAATTGCTTAAAAGTGCAATCAACAACTGGGAACAAAAAAATGAAGGCAACAGTGCTGCAGATGCGGCCCTGGTTGTTAAAACAATTTTTGTAGACGGAGCAAAGACCCTTCGCCGTATGCGCCCTGCACCACAAGGTCGTGGTTATAGGATCCGTAAGCGTAGCAATCACGTTACAATTATTGTAGACACAAAAGAGATTACAGCTTCTAAAAATTAATAGTAAAACTTATATATTCAAAATATGGGTCAGAAAACAAATCCTATTGGTGCAAGGTTAGGTATCATCCGCGGATGGGAAAGTAACTGGTACGGAAATCACAAAGATTACGCTGGTAAACTGATAGAGGATCATAAGATTAGAACTTATCTTATGGCGAGGATTAACAAAGGCGGAATCTCTAAAATTGTAATAGAGAGAACCCTTGGAAAATTAATCATTACTATTCATACATCTAAGCCAGGTATCATCATTGGTAAAGGTGGTGGAGAAGTGGATAGAATAAAGGAAGAGTTGAAAAAACTAACTAGTAAGGATGATGTTCAAATCAACATACTTGAAATTCGTCGTCCTGAGTTAGATGCTAATATAGTTGGAGATACCATTGCAAGACAAATTGAAAATCGTATCAACTTCAAAAGAGCAATCAAAATGTCAATTGCTTCAGCACTAAGAATGGGTGCCGAAGGAATTAAAGTAAAGGTGAGTGGGAGATTGGGTGGCGCAGAGATTGCCCGTAGTGAAGAAATCAAACAAGGACGTACGCCACTACATACACTTCGTATGGATATTGACTATGCTAGCGTTTTTGCTCAAACCGTTTACGGTAAAATAGGTATTAAGGTTTGGATTTGTAAAGGTGAAGTATTGGGTAAAAGAGAATTGAATCCAAATTTCCTTGGTGGAAAAGATCAACCTGGACCTGGTGATAGAAGAGATAGCCGTGGTGGAGATGATAGAGGCGGATTTAGAGGTGGAGATAGAAGAGGTGGTGGTGATAATCGTAGTGGTGGTGGTGCAGGAAGAGATAACCGCGGTGGTGGCGGTGGAAGAGGTAGATAGTTATCTGCTAAAAGAAAAAATAATTATACAAACGAGAAACTAAATATAAGATGTTACAGCCGAAAAGAACCAAACACAGAAAAATGCAGAAAGGCCGCATGAAAGGTGATACCAAGCGTGGTGCTACCTTGGCTTTTGGCTCATTTGGTTTAAAAGCACTTGATTCAGTATGGTTAACGAACCGTCAAATAGAATCTGCAAGACAGGCAATGACCCGTTCTATGAAAAGAGAAGGTAATGTTTGGATACGCATATTCCCGGATAAAGTGATCACTCACAAACCTGCAGAAGTAAGGATGGGTAAGGGTAAGGGTAATCCAGAATATTGGGCTGCTGTTGTACAACCAGGACGTATCTTATTTGAAGCAGATGGTGTTTCTGAAGAAGTAGCTAAGGCAGCATTTGCGTTGGCAGCACAAAAACTTCCAATTCAGACAAAATTCGTAATTCGCAGAGAATTACAGGCATAATAAAAACAATAAATAGAATTAGCAATGGCTAACAAGAAATACGATTTTAATAAGAGCATCAAAGATTTGAATGCGGTTGATCTTAAATCAAGGATACAAGAAGATGAACTTCGTTTGAAAAAACTTGAGTTTGCTCATGCAATCTCTCCTTTGGAAAATCCTCAAAGTATCAGGAGTTTAAGAAGGGATGTAGCCCGTTTAAAAACAGCATTAAAGAACAGAACGTTAGGCGTCTAATAAATAAAAGCATAGTAATGATTTTAGAAAGAAATTTGCGTAAAATAAGAGTCGGTGTTGTTAGCAGCAACAAAATGGATAAAACCGTGACTGTAGCTGTTGAGAGAAAAGTAAAACACCCTATTTACGGTAAGTTCGTAAAGAAGACAAGTAGCTTTCATGCTCATGATGAGAAGAATGAATGCAGCATCGGAGATATTGTCAAAATAATGGAAACTCGTCCACTTAGCAAAACTAAGCGTTGGAGACTGGTTGAAGTTGTTGAGAAAGTGAAGTAAGATCCGCTTTATCCCCCAAAGGGGATTTAGATTGGAGAACATGTAAATGGATCATTAAATTACTAAAATAAATCCCTCTTTTGGAGGGTGGGGAGGCAAAAAATGATACAACAAGAAAGTAGATTAAACGTAGCTGACAACAGTGGTGCAAAAGAGGTATTGTGCATCAGGGTTTTGGGTAATTCTGGTCAGGACTATGCTAGAATAGGAGATAAGATAGTGGTTACTGTAAAAGATGCTATGCCGGCGGCAGGTGTTAAAAAAGGTACTGTTTCTAAGGCTGTAATTGTTCGTACAAAGAATAAATTGCGTCGCAAGGATGGTTCTTACATTCGCTTTGATGACAATGCAGTTGTATTATTAAACAACTCCGATGAGCCTAGAGGTACTCGTATTTTTGGACCAGTAGCAAGAGAATTAAGAGATAAAGGTTACATGAAAATTATCTCACTGGCACCAGAGGTATTATAGTGATGTTGATGATGAATTTGTTATCATCATTACCGCACTCAACATAAAAGTTAACTAGATAGCTTAAAGCTTGAAAAATAAAAAAAATGAGCAACAGATTTAAACCTAAATACAACATCAAACAAGGCGACCAGGTAGTGGTAATAGCCGGTGATGACAAAGAC
>JANMZN010000068.1:0-24030 GCA_031383285.1 Segetibacter sp. | reverse complement strand
GGGCAATAGCAAGACTGGGAGGGTGGAAAGGATATGAAAGTAAACGACATCCAGGTATTACAACTCTGTGGATCGGCTTGAAATATTTTAAAGCAGCTTATGAAGGTTATGAAATAATGAGAAATGTGTCCACACGATAGGTACCTACGAGGCATTTATGTTTTCTTCGAAGTGCCCTACGGAACCTCGAAGATTGGGGTATCTGAATTTAATAAGATACAGTAATAGATAAATTTGGAACATAATAACCATTATTTACTACCGATTTAATGTTAGCTCTACGCCACTTTATTTCCTTAAAATTCAGATATACAAAATCTTTGTAGGCGTCTGTATTCCCAAGTATATAAGGGAATGTTTCACGTTTATCATCCTGTCTTTGTTGCAACCATTCGAAAGAAACAAATACGCCATTTTCAGGGAAGCGAATGTTCTTAGATTTTGTAACAAATATTGTAGTACGTTTCAAATCATTTGGATAAATAATATTTTCAGACATTAATAAATCCCCATTAGGTTTACCTGTTTCAACATCAACATCGAATAGGCGTATTCGTAGCATAAAATGTTTATTCTTAAACTCCGCAACTTTAAATTTAATTTCATCTATATAACCTTTAATTTTATCAGGATTGGGTATGTATGTTGCTTCCTGTAGATTTGGAGCCAATAAGTTCCAAAAATTGTTTTTTGCTTGATAATGTCCTAGTGTAACCTGATAAGATTTTTTTGGCCTGCTTTTGATAACTACTTCGCTTAATAAATTTAAAACATTATTTAGATATGCAGTAATTATTGTCGAAGTGTCACTAATAATTACCGTTATTGATTCGTACCCAACGGCAGAAATTTTTAAAGAATCGGCTACACGCTTTTGAATTATAAATGTTCCTAAAGAATCGGTACTTGTGCCAATCTGTTTATTATAGTAACCTATAGAGGCAAATGGAATGAGTCGATGTTTAGCATCCATAACAATCCCACTAATGTTTACTTGACCAAAAAGAAAAACAGGGAAACATATTATAAAGAAACAAATAAAAAACTTCATTTTTGATTTAATATTTTCACAGTTATGTAAAAAATATTCGAGAGGTTTTGTGATAAACCTCTCGAATACATATAATATCAATCTTCAGGGCAGTCCTTTAATATTTCTTTCTCCCTGATGGAATTTGTTTCCCAGCCAAAAACGGTATAAACTTGAACCGCATATTGAACCCAACAACCATTTTCATCAATATAGGAATCAAGCCAGAGCGTTTTCCATCCCCAACCAAGAAATCGAGACTGAGGAGTGCTATTTGGGTCAGTTTGCTCATAGTCTCTGGGATTTGCATTAATAAAATCAAAGAAAGTGTATTCTGTTGATTCTGTAGGATTAGTAGCAATCTTACTCATCACATCACCGTGGTACTCACCATTAATTAACCAACCGTAAGTTTCATTGTCCAAAAATTCTGGGGTCATGGTAAGTAAAAATCTGTCGCTGTCAATTGGTCTCATAATGACACCCTCAATTTGAATAACTTCATCAGCACCGAATGCATAATACATACATTCCTCCTCTTTTACAGTATCACCAGAGACTTCACTATACATACTTGCCCCCTGACTTGTAAAAAATAATTCATCTAGATATGTTTGAACATTAGCATGAGTATTTGTCAACATGAATTCATGAAAATTTGTAAAATCTTCTAGGTTTTCAAAAACCAGAAAACCATATTGACTTACACTAACTCCACTTTCAGGTGCTGACCTACCAAAGAACTTAGCTTTAGTTGTTTTTTTATCCACCGATTCTTTTTCCTGCGTAAAATAGATATCTTTTTTACAAGCAAAAAAAACAATACTCAAAAAAATGCTTAAGCAAATTAATCTTGAATTTTTCATTTTAATTAAAATTTATTATTAGTTAGATTAAATTCATACATTAAGAATTGTAGATATTCAGTTCTTTCAATGGGGGTGATTTGTTTATTAACCTAATAGCAGTTGGTGATGTGTGATTCAGCAGTAAATATAGTGTTTTTTTTGTCCGCAAAGGCTCTCCTGCAAGGGTCCCTTCGCTGTTTACCCAAGCAGGGGTTGCTGGTAGGATAAAGAGGCTTAAAAAGAAGACCAGAGATAAACAAAACTGCATTTATCTTTTCTTCGAAATGCCCTACGGAATATTTCGAAGAACGGGGCTGAAATGGTTAAAATTCAAGCTTGCATCTTCCGCAATATTTTTTTCCACGACACCAATTAATTTCGCAACCTCCAGAGTGGTATTTATCCCAATCCTTTTGTTTAATTACAGCACCATCATTATCAGTGAGATCTCCATTATTGTCGAATACACTAAGACCCCATACCATCTTTTTTATCTGATCCTTCTTTTTGCATTGTGGACAATGATCTAGTAAGGATGTAGAATCGTACTTGCAGGTTACCCGAATAGTGTGTATGTTTTTTTTCAAATTTTCTGCGATTGTATTACTATCCATATCAACATCAAGTCTGTCAGAGTATTTGTAATTATGATCGCTAATCTTATAATAACAAAACATTCGGAAAGAAGTGTCTGTAGGTTCAATATTAAAATATCCATTTTTATCGCTGTAAATTCTTTTAGCAACAATATGAGAGGAGCTAGGTTCGGAAATAGGGATTCCTGTAGAAGTATAATATTTGTAGTGGAAAAACTCAGCACCTGGTACACTTCCGGGTTCAATCGTTTTTACAAATTCAATTACGGCTCCTTTTAATGGTTTATTGGTATACAAATCCATTACCCTACCCTGAATAACGCAATCCTGAGCAATGCTATTCAAAAAAATTATGGCTGATAAAATAGTTATTAAGCATTTCATAATCGTATTTGAGGTTTGAGATTGAATTTATACACTTACTTTTTAGTGCACAAAATTATCATCCCAAAATTTTGTTAGTTTATATTTTTTTCCACTCAGATTCTCCTGAAAGGAACCCTTCGCTGTTTTACCCAAGCCGGGTACGTTAGCACATTACCTCATTAGTACCTCTTTCTTCATTACATATTATTATTAAAAAATAAACCATACATTTGATATAATTTAATCAACTGAAACTATTTTCTAAACAACAAAAACTAATTGTAAAATGAAAAAACAACTACTAAAAAAGCTTTCAGCTTTCATCGTTTCTGCAATGCTGTTTTCTGCAAGTGCAAATGCACAGATTGTTTACAAGGATGTGAATCCTGATTCGACTATTACCTGTTTAGGCAGTTCATGCACCAAATCATATAATGTTGATTTAAATAATGATGGTATCAGCGATTATTCAATTTCGAGCGTTCGTACTGGTAACATTTGTCAACGTGGTGGTCTGGTTTACAGAAGTTATGTTTCGGTTTCTGCTTTTAACACAAATGCTGTAGTTGCCGTTACCAGTACAACTTATCCGCTTGCAATGAATTTCAATAATGTCATTTCATCAGGACTTAGTTTATCCGCCTCCGGATTTGTGTATAATACATGGTGGGGTAATTGCGGTACTGGCACCCTTAATTTATGGCCAAACTCAGTTGATCGTTACTTGGGGCTAAAATTAATTGTTGGGGCGAATACCTATTACGGATGGGCACGAATGCAGGTTGTTTTTGGATCTCAACCATCTTTCACTATTAAGGATTACGCTTACAACTCCATTCCCAACCAACCTATCCGTGCCGGGGAAACAAGTTGCACAGCTCCAACAGTAAGATTGGCGGCAAGTGGCTCTTTATCTTTTTGTGCCGGCGACAGTGTTACCCTTACTGCAAACGGAACAGGTTACCAATACCAGTGGAAAAGGAATGGTGTAAATATTGCCGGGGCAAATTCAAAAACGTATGTTGCAAAAAGAGCCGGTACTTATAAATGCGAAGTAACAAATAGTTGCGGTAGTATAATATCATCAGGAAGAAAGGTTACCGTTACATGCAGACCAAGCAATAAAGTTAATGTAGAACAATTAGAAAGCCCTTATGAATTAAAAATTGCTCCTAACCCAATTTCCAGTTCAACAACTGTTTCTTTTTCTATTGACCATGCAGAAAAGGTTTCCATTAAAGTTGTTGATGTAAACGGACGCTTAATAAAAACACTTGCCAATCATCTTTTTAAAGAAGGAGTACATTCAATAGTTTGGAAACCAGAAGATATGCGTGCAGGTATTTATTTACTGCAAATTCGCACAGCAGAATATACCAGGACCGAAAAGTTGATTGTTACAAAATAAGGTTCGCATTAATGACAAACGCAAAATCCATTGTGCGGATGTAGTACATAGCCTTTCCTCGGTGGTTGTTGTTCTTAGCCAACCACTATAATGCGTACATTTATACAGGGATTTGATTAATTGGCTTATGCTAATAAGCAATTTCTACCCAGATTTCTTTACAACTACAAATACTTTTTTCAGCATAGGGTCTCCAGAAAGGGGCCTTATGCTGTTTTACTCAAGTCCGGGTCTTTAGTGTCCGAGAGCGGGTGTGTCACGAATGAAAAGAGTGTAGATAGTTTTTTCAATGCTGAATAGAAGATGATAGTAGGTCTATCAATATCAGCATGCAGATGCTGGTACTAAACCACCTGAAGGTGCTATGTTCAAAAGGCATGGTACTGAACGTTTTGCCTAAGTGGGTGTTAGTAAAAGGATTAACTAAGCAGCGCCTTTGCAGAGTGTGCTTCACCTGCAAATTTACTTACCTTTTGGGCTATTAGTGAAGAACCTGCATGGTTAGAATGCTAATACAACCATAATTGCTATTATTCCTGCTCTTTTCTCTTAATGGAGCAGCCAATGGATCTGCTTTCTTTTACAGATACTTCTTTGCCGTCAGATACTTCTCTAATGGCGTTTAGTAATGTAGTATCGGTTGTAGAAGGGTTGTTTGGTTCACTATCTATTGCACCATGATAAACTAGCTTTCCTGCAACATCAAACACAAAGCATTCCGGTGTACGGTTGGCATTAAATGCATCGGCTACTGCTGAGTTAACATCCACAACATATGGTACGTCTTTATAGCCCTGTTGTTTGGCATACGCTTTCATAGCATCATAAGAATCTTCTTCTTTTCTGTATGCTTCATTGCTGTTAATGATGATAATGCCAAATCCTTTCTCTTTTGCCGCAGTTAATATTTGCTTTGATCGGCTTTGATATTTAACCACATAAGGACAAGTATTGCAACTAAAAATAACCAAAACGCCAGCTTTTCCCATTGCATCTTTTACTGAATATTCTTTACCATCTACTGACTTCATTTTTACATCTGCCATAGGAATAGAAGCGCCAATAGGTAGTTTTTGAACCTGTGCAAATGCAATTTGGATAGACCACAGGGTTGTAATTGCGAGCAGTATTGTTTTCATAATGTAATGTTTAATTTAGTTGTTTTTAAGCTTAACCGATTCTACATGCATTCTTCTTCTTTCTGCAGCTTCAGGTTTTAGCGTTGAAATGCTCAAATTTAGTTCAAAACCGAAAAGCAGAATTAAAGAATTGAGGTAAATTAAGATCATAAATATTAAAATAGACCCTAGTGAACCATATATTTTATTAAAATTATTGAAATGGTTGACCCAAAAAGAAAAGCCAATGGTAGTAGCCACCATTAAAAAAGTTGCAATGACAGACCCTGGAGAAATAGTTCGCCATCTTTTTCTTACAGAAGGGGCATACTTATAAATGAATGAAATGGAATAAAAAAACAATAGAATGGTCAGTATCCATTTTAGCGCAGCTATCCAGAAAACGTGCGATTTTTTCAAATGAAGCCATTTGATCAAGTAATCCAAAATTAAGCCTTGTCCTATCAAAAGAATGATGGTGGCAACAAAAATGAGCAAAACTACAACCGTAAGTCTGATGGCTTTTATACGTTTTTTTACAAAATTCATTTTTCTCCGTTGGCTGTAGATGGAGATGTCAAATGTTTTGATAATGCTAAGCATAGCATTGGAGGCATAAAAAATGACCAAAATAAAACCAAAGGAAAGCAGACCTACTCTAGGTGTATTCAAAAAATCGTTTAGAAAATTATTGACAATATTGTAAGAATTTTGATTGGGAGTAATTGCTCTTGTAAGTTGAAGTAGTTCTATAGTAAACTGTTTAGAGATTGGTAAATAGGGGATTATTGTGAAAATACAGATTAATACAGCCGGAATAGCCATTGCAAAGTCATAAGCAATAGATTTTGCTCTGCTTAAAAGTGAGGTTTTTTTAAATTGGTCAGAAAGGAAAATTACGATGTCGTACAACGGAACTCCCTGAAAACCGGGTAAGTAAATGAACTTGCTTTTTTGTGTAACGAAAGTTACCGGTACGGAGTTTCTTACTAATCTTTCAAGTTTGGTCACAATTAGTTAGTTGAGCCATTCTGTTTTTGGGCAGTCATTACATCAAGTGCTTGTTGGTATTCCTTAGCATGTTGCAAGTGTTCTGCATAATTGATGCTAAAAGTATGGTAACCTGAAAAATCACTTTTTGCGACAAAAAATAAATAATCAGTGCTAGGTGCATCTAATACTGCGTTGATAGAAGCCGTCGATGGAGAACAAATAGGACCCGGAGGCAAGCCTTTGTTTTTATATGTATTGTAAGGAGACTCTACCTGAAGGTACTTTTCATAAATTCTCTTCAACCCAAAATCTTTCAATGAAAATTTGATGGTCGGATCTGCGCCTAAGGGCATGCCTCGCTTATACCTGTTTAGATAAACACTTGCAATCATTCCTTTTTCATCGTCTTTGTTTGTTTCTTCTTCTACAATAGAGGCAATCGTATAAACTTGTACAGGAGTAAGCCCTATGGTTCCTGCTTTTTCTAGACGGTTATTTTTTTCCCAGAAGTTATCTTTTTCAATTTTAAGCTTCTTGAATATTTTGGAAGGGGAGGTGTTCCAGTAAAAATTGTAAGTATTAGGGATTATGATAGACATAAACGTGTTTTCGTTTACACCTAACTGTTTTGCACTGTCAGGAGTATTTATAAAGTTGATGACTTGCGTGGAATCTGCTTCAAAGTATTTACCAATCGTTTTTGCAATGTCTTCATTTGTACGAAGCTTTGTGATAACAAGGTTAACAGGTGATTGTTGGTTGTTTCTCAACATTCTGGAAATTTCTAACAGACTTTCGCCATTATTAATTTCATATCTACCAGGTTTTAGTCTTTTCCAAACACCCAATTCAGAAGCGAAGATCTCAAACAAACGAGGATGTTTGACTAGGTGATTCTCTTTCACAAAATTCATAACCTCTGTTCTATTCGACTTACCTGTGTATACGTATAGGTATTTCTTTTTCTCAGGAAAGTCTGTTCCACCAGAAAATATCATCCACGAAAGAATGACGGATACTATTATCAGAACTGTTAATCCAATAGAAAAGAATCTATTCATAGTGTCAATAAATAAAATATAAGCAATGCAGTCGGTAGAACGAAATTAAGGTATGTTGCTCACAACTAAAGGCTCACATCTGTTTAAATTTATTTTAGTTCATAATTAAATGTTGATATACATTTAATTGTGTGCGAAATCAGTTTCAAAGTTCCCTTTAATCCTTTCAATCGGAGGATTAAAATATCCATATTTAATTTCCGGAAATTCTTCCTTAATCAACTCCATTAATTGTTTTACACCTAAGCATTCGCCGGCATCTGCTACGTTTATTTTACCTAAATACCAATCCGGATCAATATTGAAATTTCTCCATTGTATCATTTTGAGCCCGGTTTCTTTAATTACTTTTCTCAAGGCTTCATACTCTTCTATGCTATCTGTCATTCCGGGAAAAACAAAGTAATTGATGCTAGTCCAACCGCCATGCCTTTTCATTACCTTTAAACTCTCAATTATATCTTCAAAAGCGTAGTTATTTGGGCAATAATAGGGCTCATAAATATTTTTCCTTACGCTATTAAGGCTTACTCTAATGCTATTAAGGCCCACTTTGCATAATTCTTCAACAGCCTCCGGCATGGAGCCATTTGTATTGATATTGATGCTTCCTTTATCCGTATGCTTCCTTATTTGTATAATTGATTCTTTTATCGTTTGCCACATAAGCAACGGTTCGCCTTCGCAGCCTTGCCCAAAACTAACGATTGGAAAAGGAGCGGTTTCTAAATGGGGAACGGTATATTCTACAATTTCTTCGGCAGAAGGTTTAAAGGTAAGTCTGTCTTGGGTTGAGAATATGGTTTCTTCCTCCGGCTGAAATGAAATGCAGCCTACGCAATTGGCATTACAAGCTGGGGAGGACGGTATTGGACATTCCCATCTACCAATAAAATAATTTCTTGCGGCGGGGCATTGGTAAGTAAGTGCACAATTATTGGCAAGGTGCTGTACCAACCTATTGTGCGGATAGATTTCCAATGCTTTTGCAACACTTTTTTCTATAAAATCCTGATTATAACCTTCGGAATCCTGTCTTATGTCTTGCTCTATTCGGACACAGGGTACATAAGTTTTTTCATTGAACCATCCCGCTGCTGTATAACAAAACAATGGTAAGGTAGGTGCATCAGCAGCTGTTTCATAGGCAGCCAAATAATAACCTGTATGAGCAGGTGGTATAAAAGCCGCTACGGCCCAACCTTTTTCGCAAAGCCGCATATCTCCTGTCTCCACATCTATACCAATGCCTCTGCGGCCCGGTAATTCGTACAATTGACCACCTTCAGGTAATTCAATCCACTCATCCTCAGGTACTGGAATGGCATCCCAACCCGTTCTTCCCGTTACAAAAAGGGAAGTATCCTCAAAAATATTACCGTTTCCGTCTGAATATAATATGTATGGTGATTGTTGCAGCATGATAAAAGGTGTGCAAGGTAACCCATATGTGCGTAGATGGCAAATGTGTATGGTTAAAAACAAAAATAGGCTGCCTAATTTGTTTGGCAGCCTTTACAAAAAAGGAGGGGGCTTTTCAGGTACTTATTTTGGACTTTTATTATTGCAAGTGCTCATATTAAATGGAACATACAATGGACAGAAACTAACAACACTTGTAAGCAGGAATACACCACCAAGTATTAGCAATACCAAACCAAGCGTGCCAGATATTGTGCCTGTAAAATACAAAACAGAAAATACAATAGCCAATAACACTCTGATAACTCGATCGGTTGAACCCATGTTTTTTTTCATAAATAGTAGTTTTTTATTTTAAAAGAAAAACGATTAAGAATATTACAAATAAGCAAATGGAACAAATCAGAATTAGTTTAATAGCTTTTTGCCTTGAAGCAAATCTAAAAAAGTAAACACAATAAAAATGTGATAATTGTCACATTGATTTTTGTGACATCAGTCACTAATTGGTTTGTTCAACTACAATAGTTTTGCTTTAAAATACAAGGTATGTATATTAAACAGTTTGAAGACAAAAACCTGTCGCATTTTAGTTATGCCATATTGAGCGAAAAACAAATTGTATTGGTAGACCCTGCAAGGTTTGCAAAGCAATATATAGATTTTGCAGAAGAGCATGATGCTCAGATTGTAGCCATAATAGAAACCCATCCTCATGCCGATTTTGTGAGTAGTCATCTTGAGATACATCAAGTAACAGGTGCAGCTATATATATCAGTAAACTAATAGGTGCCTATTATCCTCACCATACCTTTGATGAAGGTCAACGTTTTACAGTTGGAAAAGTAATGTTCATTTCTATGAATACTCCTGGCCATTCTCCTGATAGTATTAGCATTGTAGCTAGTGAGGAAGGGGTGCCAAAAGCTGTTTTTACTGGCGATACCTTATTTATTGGCGATTGTGGAAGACCTGACCTTAGAGAAGGTGTGGGTAATTTACAAGTGACAAGGGAATCATTAGCCAAGCAGATGTACTACTCATTGAGAGAGAAAATAATGACCTTGCCAGATGATGTAATTGTTTATCCGGCACATGGTGCAGGCTCATTGTGTGGTAAAAATCTGAGTAAAATGAATAGTAGCACAATCGTAGAAGAGAAAAAGTACAATTGGAGCCTTCAACCCGCTTCAGAAGAAGAATTTGTAAAGAATTTATTAGCTGACCAGCCTTTTATTCCAATGTATTTTCCTTTTGATGTAGAAATGAACAGAAAAGGTGCTTTGCCTGAAGAGGATTCCATTGCTTCTATTAAAATGGGTACTTTCAATGAAATTTCTTTGCCTTCTTTAGATACTGACATGTGGGTGATAGATGTGAGAAATGAAAAAGACTTTAAAAAAGGGCATCTGCCACATTCAATCAATCTGATGGAAAATGGAAAGTTTGAAACGTGGCTTGGTAGCATCATTAAGCCTGGTGAAATGTTTTACCTGGCTGGAGAAAATGAACAGCAATTGAAAAATATGATGCGAAGAGCAGCAGCTATCGGTTATGAGCAACAAATAAAATCTTCCATGATCATTAGTAATGGTTGGGAAAAAGAGTTCAATTTGGATATTGAAATATTTATGCTCAATGAAAATGCATTTACGATAATTGATGTTAGAAATTCATCAGAAGTAGTTCAAGAAAAAATATTTGCAAATAGTATCTCAATTCCATTGCAAGAAATACGGCTTCGGATGAATGAAATACCGACTGATAAACCTATCGTTGTGCATTGTGCCGGAGGTTATAGAAGTGCAGCAGCTAGTTCATTGCTTCATTCGAAACTGAATAGAGACGTAAAAGTTTATGATTTGGGCGAAGCCATAAAACAATTCAGCAAGTCTTAACAAAGGTCTTTTTACAATAATAATTTAAACCCACCCATTACCCAGCGACAGGGCATCTGAGAGCCCAATAAATCACTGTAGCGCTTGTTGAATGCGTTGTCTAATTGCGTAAATGCACTGAGTTTGCGTTTGTAAACAAATCCTTGCATCATGGCGTTTAAAACAAAATATTCTTTATCAATAGCAGCATTAATTGATGTGGCTGCCCTTTCTTGTCTCTGCTTAAATAGGCCATTTATGCTAATTGAAAACCACTTTACACGGTATTGAACATTGAAGTTGGTCAAAAATTTGGCATGAGAGGTTATGTAAAATGATGGTGTAAGGTTTTCGCCTTTTGTATCTATCTATGTTAGTCCTGCCGAAATATTTAATTGTTGGTCTCCTACAAACTTCCTACTATACATGACATCTGCTTCTAGCCCGCTCGATGTAAGTTTTGCAATATTTTTTGCCAATTCAAAAGTGCCGGTAGGTGAGAGATTGTCTTTTCTTGGCATTTCAGCATAGGGTGTTGTTACAAAATCAATCAAGTCGGAGAAATTTCGGCGAAAAAGCGTAGTTGAAATTCTCATGTTTTTTATTCCAAAGAAATCGGCGCCTGCCTCATAGCTGAATGATGTTTCTGCTTTCAAATCAGGATTTCCAATACTACCTCCAGTTACCAATGGTTTATTGTAGTTATTGTATCGTTCGGTAAAATCTGCATCTCTCGTAGTTTTTCCTGCACTTCCTCTCAATTGCCAATTGATCAGTTTATAGGAAAGATTTACTTGTGGAATAATTTCTCAACCTATACTTTCAGTCCATTTTGCCCTAATAGCAGGATTAACATAAAAATTCTTGGCTGCTAAATGATTAAGTGTTGCAAAACCAGCCAATTGACTACATGTGTGATTGCCGCTATCATTAGAAGTAATCTGCTTACTGATCCAATTGGCACCAGTAGTTATGGAAATCTTTTCAGAAGGTTGATAATTATGAACAGCCAATCCCTGTAGTAGATTGCTCTTATTTTCGTTTGTTGTTGATTTGTTGTTATACAAGAAATGATCTTTTACCGATTTGTAACCAGCATCAAAAGTAAAAGAATGCTTTGTTGCTTTGTATCCAAGGTGTAAATGCTTCCACAAGGAAGTGACTTTTTCAGTTGCAGTATCAGAAATGAATGTGGTATAAAAATTTTGTGCAGCAGAGTCGCGGTTGTCATGAGAAGATCTAAAAGTATTGTTCCATTTGTCGCTGATAAAATGATTGACTGATACGGACGCTGTCGTATTATGAAAATAGCCATCAGTACCTCTCAATCGTTGCCCATCGGCATTATTTGTAATTATGCTTCCGGAAATGTTTGTATTTCCATTGCTGAAGTTGCCACTAAGTTGTCCGTTAAATAATCCATATTCCCCAATTCCGCCTTGAGCTGATAGCAGTTTACTTTTATTGCCTTTCTTGGCAGGATATGTTTTGAAAATGATTTGAATAACGCCACCTACAGCCTCCGAACCATAAATAGCAGATTCTGCACCTTTTAATACTTCTATTCTATCTATTGGTGAAGGTACAATTGGGAATATAGCTATTGAAATGACCTGTGTTTGGATTGTTTAATCGGATACCGTCTAAAATGACCAATATCTGATGAAAAGTACCTCCACGTAAAACAATATCGCTTTGTGCACCCATTGGTCCACGCATTTGAACCTCAACACCTGGTATATACCGCAATAACTCGTCAATTGAATTGACTGGCAATTTCGAAAACTGTTCGCTTTTTATGACTGTTATATTTCTACCGGTTACAGATGACGATAAAGGTAGTAGGGTAGAAGTAACGGTTACCGGGTCAAGTTCATTCTATTGAGCTGAGATATTTCCAATTTTAAAGGCAGATATCATTGTAACTAACATTGTTTGCTTAATCATATTGTTAATCTGTAAATCTTAAATTTAAGGTTGCAAGTAAGAATGAAAAATCATAAAAACCAAATAGGTTTTCTATAGGTAGAATTAGCGAATATTTGATAATTTGACATTTTGTTCAGGTTATCAAAGATCGAAACAAGTACATTTGCCCACACTTAAATAAATTGAACTTATATCATAATTGGATAAAGTAACACAAATAGCAGACGAGAAAAGTACAATAGAAAGGCAAAAAATTTTCGTAAACATTTTTGCAGAAACCACTTTAGGTTTTGTAATGTCATGGAGAAAGGCATTTGCAAACGATCGGTTCAAATGGATGTTGATAACCGGATGTATTTTGATCATCATTAACTTGTTCATTTTTCCACATTATTTTTCTTTTATACAGCAAAGGCAAGGAACATTATTAAATGATATTGTACTTGCGAACATACCCTCTTCTGATGTTTCCATCCTGATATTTACAGTCATTTATTTTTCAGTAATCATTTCTGTTAGGAGGGCCATCATATTTCCACAATTGTTCCTCACCTTTTTATGGGCATATTTATTACTAAATTTGGTAAGAATAACTTCAATTTTTCTCTTTCCCCTCGAGCCTCCTATTGGTTTGGTTACACTTACAGATCCTACAATGGTTCCATTTTATGGTAAAACGACCATCACAAAAGACCTTTTCTTTTCAGGTCATACCTCAACTGTCTTTCTTACACTGCTTATTGTTCAGAAAAAGTGGGAGAAAATACTAATGACCATTGCTTTTATTGCAGTAGTTGTTTTATTGCTGATACAGCATATTCATTATACAATTGACGTGTTGGCTGCTCCTTTTTTCACTTATTTTATTTATATTTTTGCCAGAAGAGTGAGTGCTACAAGTATTAGCCAACATTAGAGAGAAGGCAGATGATTGAGTATTTGTATGTAATCCTATTTCTTCCCTAAATTTTCGTAGGAATAACTTTACTCAGCCATTTCATATAATGCACGGTTTTAAACCGGTTTCTATTCAATGCCATGTCAACAACCATTTCTTTTCGGGGAATAGCAATCCACTGAATCGGTAATCCATATTTGGTTTCAGTTTGTTGAAATTGGTCAAGCGCTGTAAGGGAAAAAGCATGTAAAATGCTCATTCGCCTTATTGTCTTCATTTTGTTTTCCAAAGAAGTATTGCATTCAAATACATAGGCATGAAGTTTCGTACATTCATCAACAAAGAATTGCCGAACCTGAGCTATGGAAGACGCAGTGTTAAAATAAGTTTTGATGCCATTGTGCGTATCGAAATACATGTCGAAACTGTCATTGGTTAATTGACCAACAATGGCCGATTGATAGATGAACTTTAGTTCCTGTTCTGTCCATTCTTCATCAATTAATGAGGCGAACATAAGTGATGTGTGACCATTCTTTTCTCTACAGATGTGCACGATTTCCTCTAAAGAAATTGCCGGATCTAATTGCCTTCCTGAAAGTGCCTGCCATTCCAATGCTATTTTTAATTGGGTAAGATATTTATCGGTTAGTGGCCAAAAAAATTGAAGTTCTTTATTTAATGAAACAAGTAGCTGAGCTTTTATTGGTAAATCATCTTCATTTAGATTATTGGATAAAAGATGGAATATTTGTTCCCTTGTCCAGCTGTCTTCATCTATCAGGTCATCGCAAATAGTTGCCATTGAACCTACAAGTGATAATCGCTTGGTTTCATTGTTCGTTAGTTTTCTACCTTTTAGGGAAACGTACATTTGAGCACAAGCTAACACCGTGTACATGGGGTAATAAAAGTGGACTTTCTTTTTTTCTTTTTCAGAAAATTGATAGCCTATTCTGCTGCAATGTTTATTAATAAGTGGGGATAGAAATTTCTTGATAAACGCCAACTGTCGGTAGCCATCAAAGGTCAGCATTAATCCATGACGTAGCACCTGCAGAGTATTCATCCAATGTGTTTACGCCAAATATAACAGGTTTGAGTATTTGATTCAGGTTTGATTGTTTTATGTAAGGCAATTAATGAAAAAAATGTTCCATTTCATGCGGTGGAAATGAGATAAAAATATTTAATTTAAAAGTATGAACCGTTATCGGCGAAACCCTTACCAAACTAGCCTATGTTGGATTTCAATCGCATGTTTTGGTCCGTGATTGATTATTTACTTAACTATTAGACATAAATAATTCTGCCGAGAATAGAGAACTGAACATTGTAACCTTTGGTTCATTTTTGTTTGAACTTTTCTTATTGGCAACCGGGGAACAAAAATGAAGGCAGATTAGAGAAACGATAAATATGATGATCTTTAGCATAAAAAAGGTTTTTAAGATATTGGTAACATACCATTTTCAATGAACGTGCCGATTGTAGGAAAGCAATAGATTGCCAATGATACTTTTGACCAAGTGGATGTTGTAATAAGCTGAATTGTAAATAGATAGGCGATTCGCTGAACGAAAGAAAAAGCAATGAATAAAGATAAATGAAATGCGCTGAATTGCTTTTATGCATGCAAATATTCCTGCAATAGGACGAAAATTTCCAATTGCGAGAACGTAAGTTGTTTGGCTTTTATGTGCTTCAGTAATTAGATGGTTTATTTGATGATTTGGTTGCAATTTTTTTTATTTTTTTATTAAAACAAAGAAGCATCCTAAAATTCCATATTATCTTATGCGGCTCATTCTTCTTTTTTTAAAGAAAATGACAACATAATCAGACACCCTGTCATTTCTAATTGGTTTGGTTTAATTTCGCACCTCATTTAAACATTGTCATATGAGCCTTGGATATTTTAATTACCCCATGCCAGTAAACGAACCGGTACTGAATTATGCTCCTGGTAGTCCGGAAAGAGATCGTTTGAAAAAGGTATTAGCTGAATTGAAGAATGAAGTTATAGATGTTCCAATGTACATTGGAGGTAAAGAAATTAGAACCGGAGATACAAAGCCATTGCGTCCACCACATGAAACCAAACATACTTTGGGGCACTTTCATCGTGGAACGGAGGCGCATGTTCAAATGGCCATTGATTCTGCTTTGGCAGCCAGGGAAAATTGGGCAAACTCCAGTTGGGAATACAGAGCCCATATTTTTATTAAAGCGGCTGAATTGATGGCGACCAAGTATAGGCCATATATTAATGGTGTAACTATGTTGGGGCAGAGCAAAACAGCCTATCAGGCAGAAATCGACAGTGCTTGTGAGTTAATTGATTTTTTACGCTTTAATGTTCATTTTTTATCAGAAATATATAGGCAACAGCCTATTTCGGGTCCGGGCATTCACAATAGAATGGAATGGCGGGGATTAGAAGGTTTTGTTTTGGCTGTAACGCCATTCAATTTTACAGCAATTGCGGGCAATCTTCCAACCAGTGCAGCGATGTGCGGCAATGTGGTAGTTTGGAAGCCCGCTGATTCGCAGATTTTCGGCGCCCAAATGATTATGAAGATACTGCAAGAAGCAGGTTTGCCTGATGGTGTCATCAATCTTGTTTATGTAAATGGCCCAACAGTAGGTGGTGTTTGCTTTGCACACAAAGATTTTGCAGGGGTACATTTCACAGGTTCAACGGGAGTGTTTAATAACATGTGGAAGACCATTGGAGAAAATATTCCTAAGTACAAAAGTTATCCGAGAATAGTAGGAGAGACCGGAGGAAAAGATTTTGTAATTGCTCATAAAACTGCTGATGTGGATGTTGTTGTTGCTGCATTAGCCAGAGGCGCATTTGAATACCAGGGACAGAAATGTTCTGCTGCTTCCAGAGCCTACCTGCCAAGTAATCTTGCTGAAGAAATTAAATCTAAACTGATAGCTGAGGTTAAGACCATGAAAATGGGCAATGTAGAAGATTTTAGAAATTTTGTAGGGGCTGTAATTGATGAAAAGAGTTTTGACAACATTAAAAAATACATTGATAATATTGATGGGAAAACTGCAAAGATTATTGTAGGTGGGAAGTGCGATAAAACTGAGGGATATTTTGTTGAGCCTACCATAATAGAATCATTTGATCCTCGTTCGGTAACCATGTGCGAAGAGATTTTCGGACCAGTTTTGACTGTCTATGTTTACGATTCTGAGCAGTATGAGGAAACTTTAGGCATTTTGGATACAACCTCACCTTATGCGCTAACAGGTGCAGTAATAGCACAGGATAGGGCAGCGGTAGAATTGGCTATTAATAAATTGAGGCATAGTGCTGGCAATTTTTATATCAATGATAAGCCAACCGGCGCCGTTGTTGGACAACAGCCATTTGGAGGAGCTAGGTCTAGTGGTACCAATGATAAAGCAGGAAGTATGATCAACCTTTATCGATGGTTAAGTGCAAGAACCATTAAAGAAACATTTGTTCCTGTAACCGACTACAGGTATTCATTTTTAAATGAACAATGATTTTATTGAAATAATTGTTGAAACAGGTTGTTTTTTTTAAGGCAACCTGTTTTTTTCTTTAAGCCTTTAAATTTCCCCAAGTATGTATGTTTTCAATGCCTTTTATTACTTTTTTGAATTCCATATAATTAAGGGAAGTAAGCAAACCTGATACTATCAGCCCGGCTGTATTGTTGCCTCACAATATCAAGATAAAAACTTGCATAGTTGCGGATGTTTTTTTGATTGCCATTGTCAACTTCATCAATATACATATCAACGATCATTTGTTTTGGAACTAGCCTGCTAGTCACGTATGTTGAATCGAAAGTGCTATCAGTTATGCTCGCTAAATAGGCAATAAGTGTTTTGTTTTGATTGCTGATGCTATCTCTTACAGTGAACCCCACCACATTACCCATCACCTTTAGGTCATTCCGTGCTTTGGAATGATCAAAAAGCATGCTTTCTGAGTAGGCAATCATATAAGCAGAATCTACTTTTGTAAGGGCCAATGCAGCCGCACTTATTTCTGCGCTATCATATGCCGCTGCCTTTTGAATGAAGAGACTATCGGTCCCATTTAATTTTGTTTCATCAACTGTAGTGTCTTCTTTTTTACAGGCGACTATTAACAATAAAACCATAGAAACACCAATGGTGAATAGGAATATCTTATCTGATAAATTTTTCATTACTTACGGAAATTAAACAGGAAAAGTAAGCTTGTTCATTCAGCCAAACTACTTATTTTTTATCTTTCATCTGCAAAAGTAACACAAGCATTAACAGAATTGTAATAAGAATAGCAGAAAATAGAAGTCTCAAATAAGTGTGGAATAAGCATTAATTGTCAATAATTAACTCTTTTTCTCTTGGCTGGAGTTAGTTCAAAATGAACATTTTGATTTTTATATCTTTCATTTAATTGCTGAACAATACGCTTCAAAACCCGTGGCTCGGTTACAGCTGCTACATTTAATTCTCTCATACACCAATCTGTCAAAACAATACGTGCTGACGAATCTGTAGCGCTGTAAAAAGCAAATTGTTCTAAATCTTTAGGAATTACTTTTCTATCCTCAAAGTAAAATTGCATCAACTTACCCCTTCCGGAGTACATGCCTGCAGATAAAAATTTATCCCAATAACCAAATAATCCAACAAAAGGCAGCAAAATCCAACAAATGGCTGTTATGAAATTTACCTTATTAAAAAACAATGCAGGTTGCAATTGGATTTTCTTTTTAATAAAAAATAGATGTAGAAAGATGACCATCTGAACATTCCATGGCCAGACAACACTGTTGTAATTAATGCCCAGTGGACCCATAAACCATAAAATAAAAATATGCATGGAAATGGTCAGCAAAGCTCCAAACTTCATCGTCTTTTTAAAAAGCAGGCAAACGCCACCTGAAATTTCTATTATTGGCAACGTATATCCAGCCAGTCTTACGTACTGGTTGAGTATGATATGGTCAGGAACATGCGCAAATCTTTTTAAAATGTGAAATGACCAGATGAAATCCAGAAAGCCTGAATTGACCTTTTGTATGCCACTATAGATATAGGTTGCAGCAGTAATTAATACGATCGCCTGGAAAGCTTTTTTCTTGTCTTTGAAATTGCCGGCTATCACAAACAATGTAAACATGTACTGGTAGTTCCAAGGCTGAATTCTGGATTGATCCCCTGTGGTAAGTATGATTTCGCTGGCAATCAAGACCCACATAATGTACCGGTTAGATGGGTTGAAAATAAGCCAGCCACAAAGGGGAAAGAATAGAAAAAATAATCCGGTATGCACAAAGGATGGCAAATCTAGCAACGGAACCAAAGGATAAATTCTATCGGTCATCCAGAGCTTGTAGCTCATTATTTTCATTACTATCCAGAAAACTGCAATTAGGCGAACGACTAATCTGGATATTTTTTCTTCTTCTTGATGAACCATATTTTTATTTACAGCGGTTAAAAGTAAAAAATAATATTGGAGGTTTTGTTACTATTTAGCTAGTTGTGCCTGCATTTTTCTTATCCGGTCTTCCAGTTGTTCAGAACTCATGTTTTCTCTAATGCTGTCAACTTTTATTGGGAAGCAAAAAGGAGTTAATTGTTTAGGATAAGTAATGATGATTTTTGATTGTTGGATTCGCTCAAGCATATTACGCAACCGGGCTTCTTCCATTTGTTGTTCCATCACTTCATTATAGGCTTGCCTGATCAACAAATTATTGGAGTCGTATTCTCCAAAAACATTGAACAACAAAGATGCAGACGATTGCAAATGCCTGGCTTTTTTATGTTCACCCGGGTAGCCCTGAAAAATTAATCCACCAATAACTGCTATATCTCTAAACTTCCTCCTTGCCATTTCTGTAGCGTTGATGCTTCGTTGGATATGCTCAAATAAATGCTCAGTTGAAAAAAGTTCATAAACATTGCTATCATCCAATGGGATGGGTTGGTCGCTTAGCAATTCAAAGCCATAATCATTCATAGCTATGGAGAAAGTAATAGGGGTAATGCGGCTGATTCTATATGCAAGAATTGCTGCCATAGCCTCATGAACCAATCGGCCTTCAAATGGAAAAACAAAAAGGTGATAACCATCCTTGGTTTCAATTTGTTCTATCAGCAATTCATTTTCGTTGGGTACATGAGAAAGAGATTGCTGCAATTGAAACAATGGAATGAGGGCTTTTAATTCAATGTCAACCGGATTATTTGCTTCATTAAACTTTCGCCTCAGCATCATGCCAAGATTGGATGATAGGGGCATTCGTCCACCCTGCCAACTTGGAACAATCGATTTTTTTGCATTCGATTTTCTTACCAGTACCGTCAGGTCTTTTATCATTACCAATTCAAGTTGTCTTCCTGCCAATGTAAATACATCTCCCGGTGTAAGGCGGCTTATAAAGTATTCTTCTATAACGCCGATGTAGCCACCGGTCATCATTTTTACCTTCAGCATTGGATCACTTACAATGGTGCCAATGTGCATTCTATGACGCATAGCCATCCGCCTGTTTGTCATTTTATATTTTCCTTGTTCGTCAATCTCTACTTTTTTAAATTCATCATATTGTTGCAAAGCTGCCCCTCCCGTAACTATACTTTGAAGCAGTTGATTGTATTCTTCTTTTGTAATGGAAGAAAAACAATAAGTGTTGCTGATTTCTTCAAAAACCTCATCAGGAAAAAAGCCTTCGCCAATTGATAAAGTGCACAAGTATTGAATCAATACATCAAAACAAAGAAGCCGGGGTTCGCGACTTTCGATCGTATTGGCTTTCATTGCCTGTTTAAGTGCAGCGGCTTCCACCAATTCTAACGAATGCGTAGGCAAAAAATAGATCCTGCTGACTTTGCCCGGTTGGTGACCACTTCGGCCTGCTCGTTGTACAAAGCGGGCAACACCTTTTGGGGAACCAACTTGAACCACCGTTTCTACTGGCCTGAAATCTACGCCCAAATCAAGGCTGGCGGTACAAACAACTGCCTTTAATTTAGTGGTATGCAATGCTTCTTCTACCCATAAGCGCAATGATTGTTCTATGCTGCCATGGTGCAAAGCAATAGCTCCTGCCAAATCAGGAGCAAGTGTCAAGAGTGTTTGGTACCACCTTTCGCTCATACCACGCGTATTGATAAATATCAGGGTAGTGGTATTGTTTCGAATAATATCTACCACTTGTTGAGCAAGGTTCAACCCCAAATGACCTGACCAGGGAAATTTTTCAATTTCATCGGGAATAATTGAATAGATCTCAATTTCTTTTTTCAGCTTGGTCGTTATGATGGAAGGCTTATACTTCGACCCATTTTGCCTGATAATAGGAGAGAGCAATACATCTTTTGCTTCTTCAAGATTACCAATTGTTGCACTGATGCCCCATATTGAAAATCGGGTATTTTCTTTAGAATAGCGCTTGGTATTTAGTTGTTTCGAAAGCTTGATTTTGCTTTTAAGGCCAACAATTCTACTGATGGCTAGTTCAACCTGTACGCCCCTTTTACTTCCCAATAGTTCATGCCATTCATCTATTGCAATAACTGTTAAATCCGAAAAAGTTGCTGAATACCCATTTTGGGCCAAAAGCAAATGCAAACTTTCCGGTGTAATAATCATTGCCTCAGGCATATTTCTTTTTTGCCTTTGGCGTTCATTCGTATCCGTATCACCATTTCGGATGCCTATTTGCCAATTCATGCCCAATTCTCCTATTACTTCTTCCATCGCCCGGGCAATATCTTTGCCCAATGCCCTTAATGGGGTCACCCATAGTAGTTGTAAGCCATTCTTTTTAAGCGTCTTATAATCATTTGGGTGGTCGTTGATGAAGTTGATCAGGACACCTAGAAAAACTGAAAATGTTTTACCGAAACCTGTAGGGGCATTTACCAAACCGCTTTTTCCTTTGGATATTTGTTCCCATGTCTCTTCCTGAAACCGAAAAGGCTTCCTGTTTTTTGATTTGAACCAGCCATTTATAATACGATATCCAAGGGTATGCTGCAAAGTCACAACTCAAATGTAGCAACAGGAACCAAGGATATAATAAGTATCCTTATAATTGTGTAAAATATCCGGCATTTATATTCGTTATAAAGATTATTAATTTGTTAGACATTACCCTTATCGTTTGAAGTGTATCCTTTCCATATTGATTTCTTTGTTGTTGCAGCGTGTTCTGTTTGCCCAGGATATTGCCATTTCAAAAACGGTTGCAGCGCCGGTTGCAGACGAATTGTATCCTAACATGTCCATTAAATCAATCATGACTCCTACAGGTTGGGGCTCTGTTGGTACCTATGTGTTTGGAGGAATGGGAGGTTCTTTGCCGCAGCCTTACAAGGACTACAACGATTTGGTTGCAGGTGCCGGCATTGGGTTTGGAAATTTCTATAAAGTGGCAAGTGTAGCGGCTATCTGGAATATAAATAATGTTTCTAAGTTTAATAATTTTTCGGGTAGCGTCATTGCAAGCAGGCACCTTTGGAAAGGGAGCAGCATAAGTGCTGGTGCACTTCATTTATTTGTAGAAAAAAGTAAATCAGATCCTGGGCCAAGTTATTACATTGTATTTAGCCATGCAGTGCAGAAATCTCCCTCACGAAATTTTATGGTGTCGTGGCTCAATTATTCAATTGGCGTTGGAAATGGTAGATTTTATAACAAGAGTCCTAAAGATCGTGCGGAAGGGAAGGGTAGTTTTGGCACGGCACTTTTTGGCAATATTTCTTATGAAGCTTTCAAAAACTGCAATATAAATGTTGAATGGACAGGGTTAAACCTTGCGGTTGGGACTGCATGGAGACCTTCTTACAAATGGCCGGCTATCGCAATTGGTGTGGCTGATATTACTTCATTATCCGGAAGCCCAAGGTTTATTTTTAGCTTTGGTCATGCCTTTATGTTAACCAATAACAGGTAATGAAAAAGAGTCTACTTGTTATAATGATCTTATTGATTAGCCGCTGTTCATTTGGGCAAAGCGTTATACCAAACGCTACTGTACCTATTCCCTTACCTGTACCTATTCCACCAAACGTGAAACGTACCATAGCAAAGGTTGATAAAAAGGAATGTAATGCGGATGCAAAACTTATAGCGTTTAGTTTGCCATGTTGCATAAGTGCAGATACTCTCATAAGTATAGAGAACATTGCAACAATTGCGTTTGATAATATGGGCTGTAAAAAGCCAACTGTCATTTTTACGCCAGCCTTCATTGTAGCCTCAGATAGCATGGAGAAACAAACCATTACAGCTAGCGCAGGAGACGTTAAAATAACAGCAATTGTTTCAGTAATAAAGAAGAACCCTATAATCATCACCAAGTCTGCACCATTCAGTTTCGAGAACGAAGCCGAACAATTTAAATCATTGTTGGCATCTCTAAAGAATGGTGCAGTACCCATATGTGAAAATACAGGCAATACCCTGCCAATAGGCAATCTCAGCTACCAAAGTTCAACCGTTTGCTGCGGAAAAGATAGCTGTGCTGTAGAGCAGAAAATATTTTCAGGGGCTTACTTGTGGGACTATAGCATGACCTGCCAAATGCCGATATATGGCATACCTGTTTTAAAGTCGGTAGCTTCAGTTATTATTGGAGATGCAACCATGAGTGTTACGGTGAATGAACCAACAAATTGTTTGAATCCATTACCTTGTTATTCCGTTATAGGCAAAGCCGGGGTAGGTGGAAAAACAAAATATATTCCCAAGGGAATGATCAATGCAGATATCAATATTTCGTCGGATGCTTCATATGATACTACCGGATGCCGTACAACAAATGCACCGCAAAAATTCAGTTGCAATCAATTAGAAGCATCGGGCAAAATAACAGATGGATGGGGGTTGATTTCGCATTCGTTTCATTACAATATTTACAAAAGGAAAAACAATTGATGAAGCAGCTATTATTATATGCCTTGTTGCTCATCAATTGTTCGCTATGCGCTCAAGTGGGTCGTTCTTATTTTACGTTGAAAGCTGTTAACATTGATATCCCTGCATTTCTGCCCGGCTTAATGGAAGATTCTTCTACACCTGTTGTTGATGATACCCTACACTACCAATTAAAAGGCCAATCATTTGTGGGGGCTCCCATTTATATAGACTCGTTACCACTGCCTTATCCTTGGAAAATGATCAATGAAATGGTGGCAGCCTATAAGCAAAAGGATAAAAAGAAGATTGCAGCTTTGTATAACACAGCATCCCAACAGTCAATCAAAGATGTTTTGAACGGGGAATTGTCAACCGAAATGATTGACTATGTTAATGCCGCTTCTGCTGCAAATCTTAGAATACTAGCCGGTATAAGCTATAAGAATGGTTTTATGATTTATACCAAAGATGACATTTATGGCCTTCACGAAAATTTTGTTGTCATTGAAAACGGAAAATATAAGGTTTCGGCATTGGAAGATTCTTCAGCAGTTCTATGGAATA
>JANMZN010000061.1:0-15584 GCA_031383285.1 Segetibacter sp. | reverse complement strand
AGCGTCGTTCCAGACGCCAATGGTCAACAATGTTTTTTGTGTGCAATGACCATCGGCATCTCTATAGCTCTCCATCAATCGAAAGTATCGATCGAAGCTTTTAGTAACACTATTTTGCCTTAAAGTCATTTTGAAAAACATCACCGCAAAACTCTGTACATCCTATCAAACCACCAACACCCCCCAGAGCCACACAAACCAAAGTTGAAGACCCTTCTGTATTGAAAACAGCAACTTTAGAGGTCAAAATCAGGAAAAAATAGCCCGAAATTTATCGAAAAAAGTTTTTTTTGCGCAAGTTGGGCTAATGGTAAGCAATCAAAGAAATCAATCCTTAAAATTATCAAATAATTGATCAAATGACACCCTCTACTAATGCTTGAAATGTCTTAATCCTGTCATTACCATGGCCAGGTTTTTCTCTACACAATAATCAATACTGTCTTTGTCCCTTACAGAACCGCCCGGCTGAATAAATGCTTCAATGCCTGCTTCATGTGCAATCTGTACACAATCATTAAACGGAAAAAAAGCATCGGAAGCCAACACGGCACCTTTGAGGTCAAAGTTGAATTGCTTTGCTTTTTCTATCGCATGTCTCAACGCATCTATTCTGCTCGTTTGACCGCAACCCTTTCCTACCATTTGTTTGTCTTTCACCAACGCAATGGCATTACTCTTTAAATGTTTGCAAATAATATTTGCGAAAGCCAGATTTTCCTTTTCAAAATCAGTGGTTTCCCTGCCTCCTACTTCTTTCCATTCTGCAAAGCTGCCCGTATCTTTTGTCTGCATCAATACGCCGTTCAATATAGATTTTACCATCCCTTTGCTTGCCGGAATAGCTTTTAATTGTAGCAAAATGCGATTCTTTTTTTGCTGCAAAATGGTTAGCGCATCCTCATCAAATTCTGGTGCAATCAATACTTCAAAAAAGAGTTCATTGATGGCTTCTGCAGTTGCTTTGCCAACGGTATCGTTGCACACCAATACACCACCAAATGCACTTTCAGGATCGCCGGCAAGTGCTGCAGTCCATGCTTCCAATACGGTTGAACGAAGTGCTATGCCGCATACATTGGTGTGTTTGATGATAGCAAATGCTTTTTCATCCGTTACAAATTCTGCAATCAACACTATAGCAGCATCAATGTCCACGAGGTTGTTGTACGATATTTCTTTGCCATGAAGTTGTGTAAAAACTGCATCAGGAAAACCTTCAAAAAACGCCTGTTGGTGAGGGTTTTCTCCATAGCGTAAATTCTTTCTTACCGTATTTCGTTGCGGAATGATAAAGTCGGGATTAAAATAATTGCTGATGGCAATGTCATAATTCATCACCACTTTAAAGGCTTTTGCTGCCAACTCTTTTCGCTGTTCGAGGGTTGTTTCGCCATTCTGAGACTCAAGCAACGAAAGCAAAGCTGCATAATCCTCTTTAGCTGCTATCACTACTACATCCTGGTGATTTTTAGCAGCAGCCCTGATCATGGACGGCCCGCCAATGTCAATTTTTTCTATGATAGATTTTTCATCATTGGTAGCTGCCACCGTTTCTTCAAACGGATACAAATCAACAATCACAAGGTCCATTTCCGGAATGTTGAATTGCTTCATCTCCTGTAGGTCCTGTTCCAGATTTCTCCGGCCCAATATGCCACCAAATATGGCAGGATGCAGCGTCTTTACTCTGCCTCCCAAAATAGATGGATAAGTAGTTAGATTCTCAACCGGCACACAAGGAATACCCAGGTCTGTGATAAATTTCTCCGTGCCTCCTGTTGAATAAATGGTAATGCCCAAATCATGAAGTTTGGCTGCGATTTTATCCAGTCCGTCCTTGTAAAAAACTGAAATAAGCGCTGATTGTATTTTCTTTCGCATAAGCTATAATTTTGTTTCCACTACTCAATGACATTTATGCTATTCAAAACTTGAAATAATCAGGTTTTTTTCACATTGGCTACACCAGAAAACTAATTAATTTTTAAAATATACGCCCCGTTGTCTGTAGTTGAATATTGGCGCAAATGTAAGCTGTCACACGCTCTTTTCCATCGGTTAATCTTCCACATACTGTTAGAACCGTCAAACACATATTGCGCACAGTCAAATGTATTGGCAAGATCTGCTATGTTCACTTTCGGATTATGCGAAATAACAATCATGTCCACACTTATTTTCATTGGAGATTTGAATGAATATGGCTTGTCAATCAATACTATTTTTTTGCCAAAGTATTGAACAAATGGCTTTGATATATACAAAGCTTCTAAATAGTTGCTTTCTTCAGTCCTGTATAAGGTTCGGGCAGGCTTAAGATGAAAATTTCTGGCATAGCCATCTTCCAGCAAAATACTATCACCCAAAAAAGCATATTGCTTACCTGCAATAAAATCAATGCCCTGGAGTTTTGGAATATTATATACAACGATCTCTGACTGTTTTTTTCTATTGTAATTTTCAATACTGCTGACTGCCGTAAACAAGGAAATTGCTATTAAACTAATAAGAAGCGCAGGTTTATACTTCATCATAAAAAAATAACTCAAGCCAACAATAACGATATACAAAAGAATGGTTTCTGCAATGCTGTTTTGAATGCCATCGGATACTGCAAATGGAAATCGATCTACAACAACAATAAACTCATTCATTATCCAAATAAAAAACTCAGTGCATTTGCCAACCAATGCGGCCAAAGCAGGGAAGAATGAAAAAATAAGAATGCCTAATTCTGCAAAAAGCGCAATGGAAGATAGGGGAACAATAATACAGTTGGTAATCAAAAAATAATTAGGAAACTGATGGAATGAATAAAAAATAATGGGCAAGGTGAGTATTTGGGCAGATAGGGTTACAGATGAAAGCCGCCATATAAAATCAAGTGCTTTGTTTGTTAGATAAATAAGGTTGTACACCGGAGCAGAAAAAGTAACGATGCTTAAAACGGCAATATAGGAAAGCTGAAATCCGATATCCCATAAGTAGTATGGGTTAATAACCAACAATACAAAAGCCGAAGACGCCAATGTGTTGTAGATAGACGATTTTCGATCGAATGCTTCGCCCATAACGATGAATGTAAACATGACCGCCGATCGAAGGATAGATGGAACACCGCCGGCAAGTAATGAGAAAATCCATAATACTGTCAAAATAATCATGGGCTTTGCTATTCGTACCCATTTTGTTTTTCTGAAAGGCTGTAGCAGCAATACCAATGCGCCATAGATCATTCCAAGGTGAAGACCGGAAATAGCAATAATGTGCACTACACCGGTATTGCTGTACGCCTGAACCAAATCTTTATCCAGATCATCTCTGTAGCCAATGAGCAATGCTTCTGCTACACCAGATTCTCTATCTTCATGAATATGCTGTTGAAGTGTTGCGATCACCTTTGATCGAACATTAAAAAGCCATTCCTGAAACAGGTTTTTATTTGTTGTGGCTGCAATGATATAATCATCGGTTTTTAAAAATACCTGATGGTAAATATCTTTAAATGCATTGTATTGGCTGTAATCGAAATTGCCAGGATTGCCGGAATTTTTTATTTCCTGAAGTTGTTTTTTAAACAACAATTGCGAGCCGTATTGCAGATTGGGCTTTAAGCTATCCTTACTTATATAAAGGAGTAATCTCCCACTCACTGTTTTCCAACTTCCCAAAAGTTGTATAGCGTCTATAGTAACTTCTGCTTTATACGATTTTGCTTTTTCTATCAGCGGTTCTTGTAAGGTGACCAGAAAAGTAGCACTATCTGTTTGAGTATTTCCGACCCATTGATCGTTGTTTTTGATGTCTTTAGCCACTACCAAAAAAGCACCCAGACATAAGAACAAGAGGTAAACAGCAATTCCCTGAACCCATCGGATTTTGTATTTGATTGTGAAAGCAGAAATAATAAACAGTGCTAGAAGAATGATGGAAAAGCCAGCAACTGTCAAAATAATGAAAGTCGAAATGTCAACATAAAACTGCAACACAATGCCAGCCATCATAGGAATGATAAGCCGAATAAATGGCATCTTGCGCCATATGTACAGTTGCTGGTCCAATACAATAAAAATTGACAAGCAAAAGATACAGCATTTATATATATCCAAAAAAATGGACTGTCGATTGACAGTCCATTTTCATTTATTAATAATAGCGGCTTACCCTAAAGCTACTCTTTTAAAATCCAATACTTTAAGTTCACTATCTATGCTCTTCAAATAATCGGCAACTGTTTTGCTGTTGTCTTTTACAAAAGCCTGAGCAGCCAATGTATTTTCTTTAAAAAATGCATTCAACTTGCCATCAGCTATTTTAGCAATCATCTCAGCAGGCTTACCTGCCATTTTTGGATCAGCGGCAATGGTGTCTGTTACAATTGCTCTTTCTCTTTCTACCATTTCGGCTGGTACACTGTCAGCATCTACTGCCAATGGGTTCATTGCAGCAATTTGCATAGCCACATCTCTTCCGGCTTCAGCAGCTTCTTTATTCATGGTAACCAAAACACCCATACGGTTTGCGCCATGAATGTATGAGGCAATAAATGGAGCTTCCATTCTTTCGAAACGGCTAATGCCGATTTTCTCTCCTATAGAAGCAAGTTTATCATTGATCATATCCGAAACTTTAGCACCGTTTATGGTTACTTCGTTCAACTCTTCTGCGCTCTTTACATTGTTAGCAATGGCAGCGTCAGCTATGCTTTGAGCAAAGGCTACAAAATCAGCATTTTTACTAACGAAGTCAGTTTCGCAAGAGATAGTCAAAACTATTCCAGCTTTGTTATCGGAAGTTGTCATAGCGATTACAACACCTTCTTTTGCTTCGCGGTCGCTACGTTTAGCAGCTACTTTTTGTCCTTGTTTGCGAAGCCAATCGATAGCGGCTTCAAAATCACCATTGGTTTCAGTTAATGCTTTACGACAATCCATCATGCCGGCACCTGTAGCCTGGCGTAGTGTACTGATATCTGCGGCTGTTATTGTTGCAGTTGACATACTATTATAAATTATTAGTTTAAATAAAAAATTATAAAAAACCACATAGGCACAAAGGTCACAAAGCTATGTGTCTAGTGCGCCTATGTGGTTATAAAATTGTTTGTTGCTAAGACTATCTTGGACCGCCACCACCAGCAGGTCTGCGGCTAACTCCTCCTGGTACACGACGCTTAGGAGCTTGTCCTCCGCGTACTTTACCACCACTTCTTGCAGCTTCGGCTTCAGCTTCGGCTTGTAAACGAGCAGCTCTTTTTTCTGCATCATTGTCTACATCTCCATCACCATCGTCATCTTTAGAAGCTTGTCTTTCGGCAAGACCTTCGGCTATAGCTGCGGCAATGTAGTTGGTAATGATAGCTACAGATTTGGTAGCATCGTCATTTGCTGGAATAGCAAAATCAACTTTGTTTGGATCGCTGTTGGTATCAACCATTCCAAAAGTAATGATGCCCAAACGCTTAGCTTCAGCTAGCGCAATGTGCTCATGGCCAATATCCACAAGAAACAAAGCTGCAGGAGCACGACCCAATTGGGCAATACCGCCTAATACTTTTTCCATTTTCTCTTTGTCGCGGGTTAATGTCAAACGCTCTTTTTTGGTAAGGCTTTCTGCACTACCGTCATTCAGCATTTTTTCAATACTCTGCATTTTCTTCACACTCTTACGAACTGTGTTGAAATTGGTAAGCATACCACCCAACCAACGCTCTGTTACAAACGGCATGTTGATTTTGCGTGCAGCTTCTGTTACAATTTCTTTTGCTTGCTTTTTAGTTGCTACAAACATGATTTTCTTACCGCTCTTCGCAATAGATTTCATGGCTGCTGCAGCTTCCTGCAAACCTTCAACAGTTTTGTTGAGGTCAATAATGTGAATCCCTTTTTTCTCAGCAAAGATGAAAGGCAACATCTTTGGGTTCCACTTCTTCTTCAGGTGACCAAAATGCACGCCGGCTTCCAGAAGTTGCTGTTGTAGTGAAGTGTTATTTTCCATAATAAATGATCGGCAATCTATCCCTCCACAGAAGGAACTTAAAAAGCCATTTTATTTTAAAGTTTTTAAAAATTATAACAACGCTTCCCATCTTTCCCCATAAGGGTTCGAGGGGATTTTTATCTCTTACTGAACTGGAAGCTCTTTCTTGCTTTCTTCTTACCTGGCTTCTTACGTTCAACACTTCTTGGATCACGTTTTAGCAAACCAGCAGCTTTTAGAACCGGACGCAATTCAGGATTGGTTGCGATCAAAGCACGGGCAATACCCAACTTTGCAGCTTCCGCTTGCCCTTTTAGTCCACCACCTGTTGCATTGATTTTTACATCAAATTTGTCAGCAGCTTCTACCACTTTGAACGGTTGTTCTACTTGGTTTTGCAAATAAACCAAAGGGAAATATTGTTTGTAATCTTTATTGTTTACGGTGATTTTGCCTTCGCCTCTGCTCATGAAAACTCTTGTTACAGCTTCCTTACGGCGACCTACGGCATTTTTTTGTTTTTCCATTGTTTGTTTTTTTTATTCCCTCCCCATTCGGGGAGCCGGAGGGGGCTATTAGAATTTTAATTCTTTAGGTTGTTGTGCAGTATGTGGATGCTTATCTCCAGGATACACAAATAGTTTTTTGTACATTTTGCGACCCAAGCGGTTTTTTGGAAGCATACCTTTTACAGCTCTCTCAACAATCACTTCAGGGCGACGTTTGATCAATTCTTTTGCCACTTCCTTTTTCTGACCACCAGGATAACCAGAATAATTCAGATAGATCTTTTCATCCATCTTATTACCTGTCAATTTCACCTTATCGCAATTGGTTACGATAATGAAATCGCCACAATCAACGTGTGGAGTGTAGTACGCCTTGTTCTTACCTCTAAGAATTGCTGCGATTTTAGCACACATGCGCCCAACGGTTTGATTAGTGCCGTCAACAACGTACCAGTCACGTTGTACGGTAGCCTCGTTCGCATGTTTGGTTGTGAAATGTAGTTTACTCATTGTTCTTCGTTTTAAATGAAACCGATGCTATCCCATCAGTTCTAAAAGTTTCCGATTTTTTTCGGATTGCGAAGGTAGAATGATACATTGGAAAAAAGAACATTTTTAGCAACTAATTTTACAAGCACCTTTGTAATTAGTTGATTTTCAAATAAATTTTTATCAGTAAATTAAATAACAACCTTCTTTTTGTTCAAATAATCAAAATGCCTGAATTGATTTTAAAAGCGATTTATGCTGTTTAAAATAACGAATTATACTTATTTTTATGTATTTTTTTAACTCCTGTTAAAAAAAGTAATTACTTCTAAATTCCACATCGTCTGGTATCTATCATAAACTTACTTTTTCACTTCGATTAATTTTTACCCTTCCACAAAAGCGACAATCAAAGGCGAGAAACAGAGAGTTATTACTAAAATAGGTAATAATATTGCCTTAATGGCCAACTTTCTAAATTTGATAAAACCAATAAATGAGATTATTGGATTACAATATGAATTAGGATAGTTTATCACTCAATGCTTTAAACAACAGAAGTGATTTTAAGTCATTGGATAATCTATTGTCCGTTTCTTAATAAAGATAACAAGCACTTGTACCAAAAAATGAATGTTCAATAATAAAAAGAGGCTGACCCATGATTACGAGTAAGCCTCTAATTTTTTATGTTACCTGAAGTATGCCCTTTTATTCGCAATGCTAAGATCACTTATTTGGTTTCGGATCTCAAATATTGCATTAAATAAGACACTGCTGATTAAATTACTTTTTGAACCTGTTATTGTTTAATAAATTTGCTAATTGATGTTTCATAACCATTTTTGCAAACAGCCTTAACGAAATAGTTTCCTTTCGATAGTTTCCCAATATTAATTGTTGCTGAATTGTCTCCGCTCAACATTTGAATTTGCTGTTGAAGAACTACTCTTCCTGCAAGATCTGAAATGATAATGATTGTCTTACCATTAGAAGTAGCGTTCAAAACCACATTTAATTTATTAGCTGCCGGATTTGGATAAACAGCTGATAAAATGAATGAATTTATCTTTGTTCCGTTAATCTGTATGGTTTTGGATAAGTTGTATTTTCCATCTTTATCAATTTGCTTAAGTCTATAGTAAGAAGTACCAGAGAATGCCATTGCATCAATATAATGATATAGAAGCGGCAGCGTACTATTACCATTATTTGCGCCGGAATATATAAAGCCAATTTTTGAGAACTCCTTTCCATTTGGTGAGCGGAGAATCTCAAAGCCGGAATTATTGGTTTCTGAAAATGTGCTCCATTCAAGTTTATTTCCTGATGGAGTAGAAAACCCTTTGAAATCAACGAGTTTAACTGGCACGACATTGGGTGCTTTTTTTATTGCAACGCCAAAAATATTTACCACACCACCAAATCCTGCGAGTCCGTCTATTCTTGCAATTGTAACTCCCGAAATTGTTTTACTAAAATTACCCGGATCAATAGACAATAATACCCTATAAAGTTTTGGGTTAGTAGCGCTGGTTTCCAGCCCTCCGCACGCAGTGGTAGTTTTTAGTAACCTTCCTACACCTTGGGCGACCATATTTGTAGTAGTGCCATACCAATCACTAATGCTAAGGGTGTCAAAGAATTGGGTTGATCCATCCGAAAAGTTGACAGTTGCCGACATTTTCGATGCACCACTTCCTGAAACTCCCAATAAAAATACTTCTTCTGCTGCAGCTGGATTTGCAAAATTAAGGGTCCCAACATCTGTTGTTGTCAATCGCAGGTCATTATCTGAAGCATAATCTGCCAAATTAAAATACAAACCTAAAGCTGAAAAATAAACCTGGCGGCTTATCGGTAGGCTTTGTGTTGGAAATGGACACGTAGCATCATATTGATAATCCCCCGATACAAAAACATAGGAAACATTGTCAACATCAGCAGTTGTTGAACTGCTGGCAGGTCCAATACCTTCTGCTACAACATCTGCATTAAAACCATTAACATTAATCCATGCATAATTAGGCGATGCGGTAAAAAAACTATCTACACTCGACCAAACACTAAAATCTCCTCCGCCGCAACTACTCCTTATCCAAACATAATATTTGGTTGATGGAGCAAGTCCTATCATATCATAGTTAGTACCTGAAACAGAGTCCATTGCCTGGGTAGATCCTAAAGGAGACGTTGACAATGTACTATAATAAATATGATAACGTAAAGGTGAAGTTGTGGAAGGTGCCAACCAATTTAATGTGGCTTTTGAACTATCTATTTTTGAATGCTTAAGATTTGTTGGTTCTGCGCATGATGGTATTAATTGCCACACAACATTATCAATATACACATAACTGTAAGTACTAAGTGTAGATGCTGCCCTTCTTATTCCTATATACGTATCACTACCAGTATAACCATCAAAACTCACGGTATACTTTTGATAGCTGGTGCCAATATCAATTGTTTGCAATGGAGAGAAAGTAGCCGATAAAGTAGCATTATCCAATGTCCCGATCTCAATGTCCTGAGTGGCCACAGAATTTTTTGCATAAAAAGAAAGTTGAAATGTTCCTGATCCTACATTATTGAGTGCAGGACTTATCAATATGATTTCATCTGTTAGGGACGCATTGGCATTGTATAGTGAAACTGCATTTGGAGTACTATACGCATTCGTGGTACTTGTAATGGTAGTAATAGTAGGTACTGCTGTACCGGTTACTCTTATTAATTTTGACCAACAAACAGGAAGGTTTGGCACAGTTGCCCCATCAAAGTTTTCAACAAATGAATTTACTGGTACGCACTCCGTAACCAAACTATCAACCACAGACCATGGACTATGATCAGCTGCTCCACATTTTGTCCTTACCCAAATATAGTATTTAGTTGCAGGGGCCAAACCGGTAAGGATTATTGTATTTGTTGTAGAAGAGTCTTTGGCTGTTGTGGTGTCCACTGGTTCAACTCGGGATGTACTGTAATAAACATGGTATCCGGAAAGTGTTCCCCCTCCGGTTGGTGGAGTCCAATCCAGTTGTGCACCAGAGGAAGTGACGTTAGAATTCATCACGGCTGTGACTTCTTGGCAAGTCGGTATTGTTTCCCATACAACATTGTCAATATACACATTGCTGAAAGTACTTAAAATAGCAGCCGCTCTTCTAATACCGATATAAACGTCTGTACCTGTATAAGAAGCAAAGCTAACAGTATATTTAGAATATGTAGTGCCGATATCAACCAACTCCAATGGAGTAAGAAGGGCAGTACTTGTATTGTCATCAAGGGTACCAACTTCTACATCCTGAGATGCAACAGAATTTTTTGCATAAAAAGAAAGCCGATGTGTGCCTGCACCAAGATTACTGATAACCGGACTTATCAATATTATGTCATCATTTAAGGCTGCGTTTGAATTACTCAATGAAATAGCATTGGGTGAACTATAAACATTGGCAGCGGCAGAAATAGTAGTAATTGTAGGAGTTGAAATTCCTGAAACCCTAATTAATTTAGACCAGCAAAGCGGTAGATTAGGGATACCTATTGCATCAAAATTTTCACTGAATAAAGCTATGGGTGCACATGCTGTAGTAAACGAAAATCCACTACTCCAGCTACTCAAATTTCCACTCCCACAATCTGACTTAAAATATAGCTTATAGGGAGTTACCGGACTAAGTGCGGTAAAGATTGCGGATGTTATTGCTGTCGTCCCTGACGATACTAAACCAGTTGAACCACTTCCTCCAACACCGCTAGTTCTCAACTCCCACATATATTGCAAAGGAGTAACACCACCTGCTGGAGCATTCCACGAAGCTTCAGCTCCAGTAGCAGAAATATTTGTTACTAAAATTCCAGAAGGAAGGTAGCAGCCTGTTGAAGAAGCAACTGTCCAGGTAAAAGTGATATTGGGTCTTGAAGTTTGTAAACCGGTATTGGTGGCTGTTGAGGTACCACAAAGATTGCCAATGTTATCAGCCCTGTAATTATGAGAACCATTAAAACTAAGGCCAGTAGTCCAAGGTATAGTAGGGTTATTAGTATAAAATATTGCAGAGCCATTTGCAGGATCGCCATTACAAATTTCAACTACTATATTGTCCGTTCCATTCCAGAAAAAGGGGGAAGAAAAAATAAATGTATTGGTTCCGAGTACAGGAGTATCATTTACCGGTCCAAAAACATCCGTTAATCCGGTTTCCCAGGTCGTAGCAGTTAAACTAGCATTACTTGTTGTACCTATACTGATTTTCATTTGCTCAATAGAGCCTGAAAAAGTATTTAGATTGTTTACATCAAATTTGATTGCACTAATGGTTCCCGGTGCCATCCCAGCAGAACTAAGTTCAGACGCGAGATATAGAAACTGCATCCTACTTCCTTCGTAATAATCCTGCAGGGGGCAAGGATAAGTAGTGCCGGTATTTCCTGCTGAACCTGAACCTATCAAAATATCTGTTTGTGAAAAAGCAGAAAAATGAAGGCAAAAAGCTATTAATAAAAGTTGAATTTTTAGCATTCTAAAATAATTTAAACTTCTAAATTTAGGTAATATTTAAAAATACCGCAATAATTTATTTTCCTGAATTTTGATCTATAAGATTACAAAATCTGAATGAGATAAATTTATCCTTTTATTTATCAAATGAAAAGGGGCTAAAAATTTATTTAATAACTAACTATAGGAAATTAAAATATCAATCGAAATTGTGGAATTAAAAATTGGTGTAAAAAGGAGCTTTCGTTTTTTATAAACGCTATATGTTTTAGAAATTATGAGAAACGTTTAGCATACAGTCAATTTCCTCATTCAAAAATTACCGTCTTATTTTTATAAACTACTACGCGATCTTCTAGCACCAATTGCATTGCTTTGGCCAATACAGCAGTTTCAATCTCTTTGCCGGCCTTTACCATATCTGCCGTAGTGAAAGAATGTGTAACCGGAATGATTTGCTGGGCAATAATGGGACCTTCATCTAATTCATTGGTTACAAAATGTGAAGTGGCGCCAATTAATTTAACGCCACGGTCGTATGCCTGTCTGTAAGGAGATGCCCCGGCAAAAGCTGGCAAAAATGAATGATGAATGTTGATGATTCGCATGGGGAACTTCTGCATGAATTCAGGAGAAAGAATTCTCATAAATTTTGCTAACACCAGAAAGTCAGCTTGAAATTTATTGATGATTTTGAGCAGCGCCTCTTCAAATTCAGGTTTTGATTTTTCTTCATGCCCCACATAATGAAAGGGTACATCGAAGCGGCTGCAAACGTCACTGAGGATTTCATGATTGCCAATTACACATTGAACTGTTGCCTCCAATGTTTTAAAATGATTTCGGATTAGTATGTCTGCAAGACAATGATATTCTTTGGTTACTAGTAAAATAATTTTTTTGCTTGGCTCAGGATTTACTTTTACAAATGCATCGGCAGGTAGCGCATTAATCAATTCCTGTTCAATGGCATTTGCATTGGGCGTATAGTCCACTTCCAACCTTGCGAAAAATCGATTTTCTGATTTATCAACATGTTCCCTCATTGAAACAATGTTAATCTTTTCCTTAGCCATGATAACGGATATGGCGGCAACTAACCCAACTTTATCTGTACATTGAATAACTATAACCATTAGAAACTTAATTGAAACTTAAAAAAAATTGTGGACTAAAAGGCTACTATTACTCTACAATAAACGAAATTTTTTGTGAGGCCATATAAGGCACATTGCGTCCGCTTTGTATGGCGGGTTCCCATTTGGGAGATTTCTTTAATACTCTTAATGCTTCGACTTCACATCTTTTACAAGTGCTACCGCTTACAACATTTACATTCATTACATTTCCTGTACGATCTACGACAAATTGCAATCCAACTGAATAAACTCCGGGTGGTAGTCCTTCTTTTGCGGCAACATTTGATTTTAGTGTATGCTCAAGGTAGTTTCTCCAACCATCTATTCCACCGGGAAACATAGCCTCTTTTTCTACCTTATAAAATATCCTGTCAACGTTTTTCGAATCTTTATCCATTCCAGCTAAAACAACAACCGATGCAGAATCATTTTGGCTACCCGTAGTTGTTTGACTAAATAACCAACCGGGAAAGGCAATGAATGCCATAAACAAAATGTGAAGTTTCATACCGTATTTTTAAAATACCCATTATTTTATTGAAAATAACCCATTATTCCAACACCGGTCTCAGCCATTTCTCAGATTCTTCTATCGTCATATTTTTTCGCTTTGTATAATCGTTTAACTGGTCTCTCCCTATTTTTCCCAAACCAAAGTAATGGCTTTGTGGATGTGCAAAGTACCAACCACATACCGAAGCAGGTGGATTCATTGCTAAGCTTTCAGTCAGGGTTATTCCTATATTTTCTGTTACATTCATCAGTGAAAAAAGCTTAACTTTTTCAGTATGGTCTGGACATGCCGGATAACCGGGTGCGGGTCTGATCCCTTTGTACTCTTCTCTGATCATTTGTTCGTTTGTCAATGTTTCAGTTGGTTCGTATCCCCAATAATCTTTTCTGACCTCAGCATGTAAGCACTCTGTAAATGCTTCTACAAAACGATCAGCCAATATTTGCACCAATATTTTATTGTACTCATCATGGTCTGCGGCAAAACGATCTATGTGCTTTCGTGCACCATCTACCGTAACTGCAAAAGCTCCCATATAATCGGTTTGTTCAACTCCATCTTGCTCAGTTTTATTAACAAATGCAGGTTTGATAAAGTCTGCTAAGGAAAAACTTGGCTGTCCAATTGCTTTCTTCATCTGCTGACGAAGCGATTCCAGCTTTACTTCTCCACCATCCGTTTGTAAGGTAATAGTGTCCTTTCCATTGCTATTGGCAGGCCAGAAACCAATGACTCCATTTGCACTGTACCATTTTTCTGCAATGATTTTTTCTACCATCTTCTGTGCATCGTTGTAAAGCCTTGTAGCTTCTTCTCCAAAAATCTTATCTGTCAACACTTGAGGAAAATGACCGGGCATTTCCCAGCCAATAAAGAAGGGTCCCCAATCTATATGCCTGGCAATAGTAGCAAGATCAAAATCTTTGAATACTTTTATTCCATCCACTTGAGGCTTCACCGGATTATAATTTTTCCAGTCCAGGTATTCTCTTGTTATCACAGCTTCTTCATATGGGATAAGAATTTTATTTCTTTGCTTGCTTAAAAACTGATGCTGAAGCTCTTCATAATCGCTTTTGGTTTTTGACAGAAATTCTTCTCTCGAATCCTTGTTCAAAAGGTTGCTAACTACTGTTACACTTCTTGAAGCATCTAATACATGGACCACTCCATTATCATATTGCGGTGCAATTTTAACTGCAGTATGCATCTTACTGGTAGTTGCACCTCCAATCAGCAAGGGCTGATTCATATTTCGACGCTTCATTTCATGAGCTATGTGCACCATCTCATCCAGCGAAGGTGTTATTAATCCACTCAATCCTATAATGTCCGCATTTTCTCTTTGTGCGGTTTCTAATATTTTATCAGCAGAAACCATTACTCCGAGGTCTATTATATCATAACCATTACATCCAAGTACTACGCCTACAATATTTTTTCCAATATCGTGTACATCTCCTTTTACTGTTGCCAATAAAATTTTGGGTGCTCCTGCCGCTTCCAAATTTTCAGTTCCTGCAGCAAGGTGTGCTTGTTTTCTTTCTTCTTTCTCAGCCTCAATAAATGGGAAAAGATAAGCCACACTCTTCTTCATAACCCGGGCACTTTTCACAACTTGTGGTAGAAACATTTTACCACTACCAAACAAATCGCCCACTATATTCATTCCATCCATCAACGGCCCCTCAATTACATCAAGGGGCTTAGGATATTTCTGCCGGGCTTCTTCTGTGTCTGCTTCTACATAGTCTGTTATTCCGTTTACCAGAGAATGCGCCAACCTTTTTTCCACGGGTTCATTTCTCCATGCTTCATTTTTTACTATTTCCTTTCCTTTAGCTTTTACTGTTTCGGCAAAATTAATCAGGGCTTCCGTTGCTTCGTTGTTGTCATTGTTTCTGTTGAGCAAAACGTCTTCGCAGAGCCTTTTCAATTCAGGCTCTATCTCGTCGTAGATGACCAATTGACCCGCATTTACAATTCCCATGTCCATGCCGGCTTTTATGGAGTAATATAGGAAAACAGCATGCATTGCTTCTCTTACATGGTCGTTGCCACGAAATGAAAAGGAGATATTGCTGACCCCTCCACTCACCTTTGCCAAAGGCATTTTTTGTTTTATTTCTCTAGTACCTTCAATGAAGTCCACAGCATAATTATTGTGCTCTTCTATACCGGTAGCTACAGCAAAAATATTGGGGTCAAAAATGATATCCTGCGGGTCAAATCCTACTTGTTCAGTCAGAATTTTATATGCTCTTTCGCAGATTTCTACTTTTCGTTGTTTGGTATCGGCTTGTCCCTGTTCATCAAATGCCATTACAATAACAGCTGCGCCATATGCCTGGCAAATGAAGGCCTGTTCTATAAATTTAGCCTCCCCTTCTTTCATGCTGATGGAGTTGACAATGCATTTTCCTTGTACGCATTTTAGC
>JANMZN010000045.1:0-5415 GCA_031383285.1 Segetibacter sp. | reverse complement strand
ATGGTCATATGGTACTGGAATCCAACCCCGCTTAGTAAGGTTATCAAATGAAAGAATAGAAGCTATCATTATTTTGCCAAGATCTTTGCATGCCCGCAGTAAAATGTCTTCCTGGGTTTGAAATGGTGTTGGAGTAAAAACAGCATCAATGTTTACCGACTTCACCCACTCTACCATTTCATTATAATTAGTAGATGGCTTCAACATATCTCGTTCTGTTTGAAAAAGACTCTTCTTGAAGCCCGGTAAATAAAACTTGAAGTGATTATACTTTTCTCGCAGTTTTTTATTAATCCTTATCTTCTTTGGAACATACTGATCCAAATACTTTCGCTGAATTTTTTTTGACTTGCTTTTTAAAACAAACTCATTAAACCAATAATCTATTTTGGTTCTTACGTTAGAATAAACTCCATCTTTTCTACTTTCAGGAATTACATAAACCTCAAAGCCTTCAGCTTTCATTTCACTAACAAGCTCAGGTTCATCCCATGTAATAGCAATAACTGGCGTAGCAAATTCTCTTATTTTATGCAACAATCCGGTACGATACAAATACCTTATTGAAAAACTAAAGCTTATCGTAATTAATATTCTTTTCTTTTTTCCTTCCATTAATTCACTTCCCATTTATGATCTACTAACAATCCATTTTTCATTGCATCAATTATCTTTCCTGTTCCATAAAAATCACCTTTTTCTACATCTAAAACAGCTACACCTTCCAGCATATCAGTTATCTCTGTATCAAATTTCAAATTGCAGTCGAGGGTATATCTACCGGGTAACAAAGGTAATTTAGGCACTTTCAGAATCACTTCACCTTTCGCTTGAAGCGTAATAGTTCCCATGTAAGAATCTCTGGATAAAAAGTTTACCAATTCTTGCTGAAGGTTATTTCTAATGATCAGATTAATAACCGGATTTGGGCTTTTTTCCGTTGTTTCATAACTCAGCCTGATATTTAAGTCCATTCCTGTTTCAAGTACTCTGACAGGTTCCATTTTACTATTAAGAAACTGGAGATTGGTTATAATAAACTTCCCGCTTCCTTTCCTCCGGCTCGATGATAAACTGTTTGTATTCAATTCTACGCCAGATGCATTTTTAAGGTAGTAATCTACAACTTCAGTTGGAGTACCTTCAACTGTTATTTTGCCTGCTTCCAATAGTATGGCTCTTGTACAAAGTTTTTTAACTGCTGCCATATCATGCGAGACAAACAATACCGTTCTACCTTCGCGGCCAGCCACTTCTTCCATCTTTCCCAGGCACTTCTTTTGAAATTCCGCATCACCAACTGCAAGTACTTCATCTATGATTAATATTTCAGGATCAAGGTGTGCAGCAACAGCAAATGCCAGCCGTACTTTCATACCGCTGGAATACCGTTTAACCGGCGTTTCCATAAATTTCTCTATTCCTGAAAAAGCAACAATCTGATCATAACGATCTTTGATTTCCTTTCTTGTTAAACCTAGAATAGTACCATTTAAATAAATATTTTCACCGCCTGTAAGTTCTGGATTAAAACCGGTACCTACTTCCAACAAACTAGCTACTTTTCCATGCAATTCAATTCTACCTTCTGTAGGATCAGTAATTCTTGATAACAGTTTTAATAAAGTACTTTTACCTGCACCATTTTTTCCAATGATGCCCAGCACTTCTCCTTTATGAACTGTAAAATTGATGTTACGATTGGCCCAAAAGATATCCTGCTCTTCTTCGTTTCCAAACTTTTTAAGGTTTGAAATTCTTTTGAAATTTTTAAAAGGCTTTAGAATAGCTGCCTTTAACGCACCTGTCAGGTTTTCGTGCTTAGTTTCCTTGAGCCCAATTCGATAAGCTTTTCCCAGATTTTCAACTTTGATAGCTATATTATTCATTAGGCAATGTCTGCAAAATATTTTTCCATTTTTCTAAAATAGAATATCCCCGAAGCAAGTATAAACAAAGCACTTGCATATCCTAATGCAAGGATATCCCAAGGCATTTGCTTTCCTACGGCAAAACATGATCTGAAACCTTCAATCACACCAACCAATGGATAAAAGGAGTAAATATGATAGGCAGTTGCTCCAAACTTATTCAGTACCAACGAGGCTGGAAATGCAACCGGTGCGAGGTACATTAATACAGGTAGCATAAACGATAACGCAAATTTGAAGTCACGATATTGTACAGATAAAGATGAGAACCACAAGCCTAAGCCGGCAGAGGTAATTACCACCAACAACAATGGAATAAGAATAAAAACTACATTACTCCCCGGTTGGTATTTGAAGTAAATCATCATTCCAATTAGGATTGAAAATGAAATGAGAAAATCTACCAACTTTGATAGTACTGGTGTGAATGGTATAATGATCCTGGGGAAATATACTTTCGTAAATACTGACGATGAACTTATGAGACTTGTTCCCGCCTGGTTAAGAGAGTTTGAAAAATAGGTCCAGGGTATGACGGCAAGGCATGAAAATACCGGGTAAGGCATTCCTAAAATATCTGGTTTAACCCCTGCAAGCGAACCAAAAACAACACTAAATACTACAATTTGAAATAGTGGATTAATGATGGCCCACGCAAACCCCAGTACAGTTTGCTTATATAACACAGTTACGTCCCGAAGTACCATAAAGTACAACAAGTCTTTGTATCTCCAAACTTCCTTTAAGTTAATGCCGTTGAGCTTTGAAGATGGCTCAATAACTATTAACGGTTGCCTTTGACTCATGCTTTTGAGTAAATATCTTTTGCTTGCTGATGTTCCAGAATTTTTCTGATTGAAGTATTTCAAGAAACTTACTATTGCTGTTGCCTTCACCAAATAAAATTCTTGGAAGTACTTCTTTGTTAGTTGCCAATCGTAAACCGTTTACAATATTTTCTACTTCGTATGTTGTATGAATAATATCCGGATTGTCGGTTCTACCGTTTTGCCTTGTTCCAACATTTACTGTCGGAATGCCGTAATAAGGAGCTTCCCTTATTCCTGCGCTTGAATTTCCTACTACAAAAAGTGCATATTTCATCATTACCAAAAACGATTCAAACCGAACGGAAGGGAAAACCCTGAAATTTGGGTTGTTTACCAATCGCCTTATTTTATGTAGAATGAAATCTGATCCTTTGTCATTATTGGGATAAATTACAATGTATTTAAGATTGCTTTTTTCAAGTGCTTCAATATAGTTTTCTGCATATCTATCCATGTCATTAACTTCTGTTGTTACTGGATGAAACATGGAAATGGCAAATTCATCAAAAGGTATTTGGTAATATTTCTTCACATCCTCGAGTGTAGGTAGCGAATCGCTTACCATAGCATCCATATCAGGGGAACCGATTACATAAACGCTTTCTTCAATTTCTCCCATCTGACACAGACGGGTTTTAGCTTCATCGTTGGCAACAAAATGAACATGGCTCAACTTGCTTACTGCATGTCTTATTAATTCATCTACAGTACCGGACAATTCGCCACCTTCTATATGAGCAACCAATATATTGTTTAAAGCACCAACAGTTGCGCCTGCTAATGCTTCAATTCTATCGCCATGAACAACTATAAGATCAGGTTCTATGAGGCGAATGTAATTTGCGAATCCTTCAATGGTCCGGGAAAGTGTAATGTCCATTGAAGCCTCGTAATCGTAATTGATGTATTTAAAAATGTTGTCGAAACCGCACTTTTCAATCTCCATTACGGTAAAGCCATATTTCTTATCCATGTGCATTCCTGTAGCAAAAATATGCACCTCAAAATCCTCCTTGCTTTGGAGAATTTCAATCAGTGATTTTAGCTTTCCAAAATCTGCTCTTGTACCTGTTAAAAAGGCTATTTTTCGCCTTTGCATCAATCTTTAATATTTACTACAATAAAAAATTGCTTCCTGGTCTTTAAGACCATATTTAAACTTGTCATTGTTGCTGAAATTAGAAACATAATTAATTACTTCTGCAGTAAATCCGGCATTTGTTACCCTATCTAAGAAATCACGGCCATATACCCTTACATGATCCGGTTGACCAAATAGTTCCAACTGCTTTTGAGGGTCATACAAATTGACGTCCTCATGAGTGGTTTCTTTTTGCAGATTGACAGGGGTGTTTAATATAGCCCATCCTCCAGGTTTTAGCACCCTGCTCATTTCTCTCATCGCTTTTTGATCTTCCCTAATATGTTCCAACACATGATTACAAATGATACCATCAAAATAATTATCTTGAAAGGTCATTTGTGTAACATCCATTTGAATGGTATTAATGCCGTAGCTGTATTCATCAGGCATTAAATCTATAGGGAAATATTCTATATTAGGTAACGACTTGAATTGATCATAAAATATCTTTTCCGGTGCTACATGCAATAACCTGATTGGCTTGTTTGTAAGAAGATTCTGTTCTTTAAAAAACATCCATAATGAACGATGCCTTTCTAATGATCCACAATTAATGCATTTGGCGTTGGATCTTTTTTGAATCCCCGCTGGAAGAAAAGTAGAATACTTTGCCCCACAACAAACACACTCAACTTCATCACCCGTTAATGCATAATGCAGTAACTTATTTTTAATTGTCTTAGGGTGAAACCCAATCTTTAGCTGTTTTATTACCTGGGAAATCATTATTGAATTATTTAGAATTCTTAATTATTTCCTTGTATAACGCTAAATCGGTCTCTAATACTATGTCTTCGGTAAAATAAAAACTATTAAACTATCCTCAAACTTACATTGACAACTATTCTTGAATATCCCCCCAAGTTATCTGAACGTCATTATCAATATTTCTCAAGGATTTTTTGCCAAGAACGCTTTCATATTCTTCGGCTAAAATCCCTCCTTTTCCTGGCCTTTTTACCCAAATATTTTCTTTAGTAAACAATTCGCCTTTAAGTATTGGTTTAATGGAGCAAACTGTTGCAAAAGCGAAATCAATGGTCACTTGTTCTTCATCAGCCGGTCCCTTTTCGCCACCTCTTTGCAATGCTATGATTTTGCTTCCTTCAATCAATGCTCTGCATGCTTGCTCGTCCATAGAGCATATAATATCTGGCCCTGGCCTGCTCATAACGTCTGTAAAATGCCTTTCCAAAACAGAAGCACCAAGTGCAACAGCACCAAAACAAGCATGATTAGTAAGCGTATGATCACTTAATCCAACAACAGCATTTGGAAAGCTATTCTCAATTTCTGCTAAAGCACCCAATCTTACCAAGTGATTGGGAGTAGGATATAAGTTAGTAGTGTGCAACAATGCATAGGAGATTTTATGTTTCTCAAATATCGCTACGGCTTTTGATATACTTTCTATAGTATTCATCCCGGTGCTCAGAATTATAGGTTTTCCGAACGATGAAATATGTTCCAATAAAGGATAGTTATTACATTCACCGGATCCAATTTTATA
>JANMZN010000019.1:0-7181 GCA_031383285.1 Segetibacter sp. | reverse complement strand
ATTGCTAAGGAATACGCTAATATTTATGCAACGGATGCAGAAGATGTACAATCTGCCAATGCTCAATTTGAAACCGGAAGCAGTGTAAGGTCAACCATTTCTTTTGCTGTTGGTATTACCCTATTAATTGTTGCAGGTTTTGGCATTTACAATATTCTCAACATGATGATTTACGAAAAAATGGATTCCATTGCCATTCTGAAAGCAACAGGATTTTCTGGCATTGACGTGAATGCTATTTTTATTTTTATCGCCATGAGCATCGGATTTTTTGGCGGTCTTACGGGTTTGTTATTGGGGATGGTCTTAAGCTTTGTTGTTGACAATATTCCATTTCACATGGCAGCATTGCCCACTGTAAGTACATACCCAATCAACTACAATCCGGTTTACTATGCAATAGCAATTATTTTTTCATTCATCACTACCTACTTTGCCGGATGGTTTCCTGCAAGAAGAGCCAGCAAGGTAGATCCTGTAGTAATTATCAGAGCCAAATAAAATGGCAGAAAAAACATTAGAAGCAATCAATATCAACAAATGGTTTCAGGACCCGGTATCAGTCAAGGTTTTGACGGATATCTCCTTTTCAATTAATAGTGGTGAATTTGTTTCTGTAGTTGGGAAATCAGGGTGCGGCAAGTCCACACTACTTTACATCTTATCTACAATGGACACTGACTTTGAAGGTGAGCTGCTAATTGCTAACGAATCGACCCAACAAAAAAGCGCAGCCCAACTTGCCCGCATCCGAAATGAAAAGATTGGGTTTGTTTTTCAGTTTCATTATTTGCTTAATGAATTCTCTGTATTGAAAAATGTAATGTTACCGGCATTAAAACTAAATAAGCTAAGTGATAAAGAAGTTGAAGCCAAAGCCTTGCAAAAACTGGAGTTGTTGAATATGCAAATGCATGCCAATAAAATGCCAAATCAGTTATCGGGTGGCGAGAAGCAACGTGTAGCTATTGCTCGGGCACTCATCAATGAGCCGGTAATTATCATGGGCGATGAGCCGACAGGAAATCTTGACAAAAAGAATTCAGATATCGTTTTTGATATCTTTAAGGAGCTATCCGAAAAATTTAACCAAACGCTTTTAATCGTAACACATGATTCTGCATTTGCTGCCAAAACACATCGTACAATAGAGATGGAAGATGGAAGAATCATAAAACATTAATGAGCAACACATCGTCATTGACACTAAAGCATTAATTTTCCGACCAATTATGTGTGGCATAGCCGGAATAATATCACCCGCAAACAGAGAAGTAAATCAGGCACGTCTTCAATTGATGACAGATTCTATTCGTCACCGAGGACCGGATGGTGAGGGTTTTTGGATAAATGAACAAGGCACTGTAGCTTTTGGTCATCGAAGATTGTCCATCATTGATCTTTCTAATGCCGCCAGCCAACCAATGCACTATCTTGATAGGTTTACCATAACCTACAATGGCGAAATTTATAATTATATAGAACTAAAAAGCGAGCTCAAAAATAAGGGCTATCAATTTCAATCGCAAAGCGATACTGAAGTGATATTGGCTGCCTATGCATGTTACGGCATAGACTGTCTGCAACATTTTGATGGCATGTTTGCATTTGCTATTTGGGACAGCCAAGCGCAGCTATTATTTTGTGCAAGAGACCGGTTTGGGGAGAAGCCATTTTATTATAGTTATGCAAACAATGAGCTGTTATTTGCCAGCGAAATGAAGGCCCTTTGGTCAGCAGGTGTAGCCAAAAAAATGGACCCTACCATGCTGCTCAACTATCTTACTATTGGCACTGTTAATTATCCTATTGATAGGCATCAAACATTTTTTAGCAACATTTCATCATTGCCACCAAAACATTATCTGCTGTATCATACAATAAATAATAAGATCAATATCGACATAAAACCATATTGGGATATAGATAAGGTACAAAGCCAATTCAACATTTCAGAAGCCGATGCCATAGAAAAATTCACTTCTTTATTGACTTCTTCTGTAAAGCGGCGGTTAAGAAGCGATGTCGCTGTCGGTTCTAGTCTGAGTGGCGGTTTGGATAGTTCATCCATTGTTGCCATCATCAACCAGCAACTTCAACATTCTGAAAAGCAAAAAACTTTTTCTGCTACTTTTCCCGGTTTTGAAAAGGACGAATCTGCATACATCAAACAAGTAGTTTCTGCTTTCAATATTGATAATTTCGCAACCACTCCTTCCGCGGATGATTTTATTGCTGACCTTCAACATCTCATTTACCACCAGGAAGAACCCTTTCAATCTGCCAGTATATATGCCCAATACAAAGTGTATGAATTGGCCAAACAACAACAGGTAACAGTGATATTGGATGGGCAGGGAGCAGACGAAACGTTGGCAGGATATACAAAATACTATCATTGGTATTGGCAGGAATTAATTGCCAATCACAAGTTTAAAGAACTGAAGAAAGAAAGAAATGCAGCCATAAAAAATGGACAAACAATTGATTGGAGTTTCAAAAACTACCTCGCAGCCTGGATGCCGCAAGTTGCAGCCAATCAGTTGGAGAAGAACACATTCAGACAAGTAGAATTTAGCCGCGACTTCAACCGCGACTTTGTTGAAGAAAACAAAAAACGATTCGCTATCTACAAACCTGCTGTTTACAACCTCAACGATATATTGTATTTCAATACCATGCAAAGCGGATTAGAGGAACTATTGCGCTATGCTGATCGAAATTCGATGGCACATTCACGGGAAGTAAGACTACCCTTTCTAAGTCATGAATTGGTTCAGTTTATTTTTAGCCTGCCATCTTCTTACAAAATAAAAAATGGATTTACCAAGAACCTGTTGAGGTTAAGCATGCAGAATCATTTACCCGCTTCTATTGTATGGCGAAAAGATAAAGTAGGGTATGAACCACCGCAAAAATTATGGATGCAAAATGAAAAGATGAAAGACTGCATTCATGAAAGCCGTAAAAAATTAGTGGCACAAAGCGTCTTAAATAAGAAAGTTTTAAATAGACCTATTATCCTAAAGGATGCACACGAATCTGGTAACCTTGACTGGCGGTATTTATGTGCTGCGCAATGCCTTTAGCCAACATAAGGTTTATTTCTTCATCTTTGCAGTCAACATTCTACAAAGTTTAGCCATATGAAACTCGAAACAAAAATTATTCATGCAGGGGCAGAGCCCGATCCATCTACGGGAGCTATTATGACTCCTATTTACCAGACTTCTACTTATGTACAGTCTGCACCGGGAAAACACAAAGGATACGAATATGCCCGCTCTCAAAATCCCACCCGCAAAGCGTTGGAAGATGCACTTGCAGTACTTGAAAACGGAAAGTTTGCTCTCAGCTTTGGCAGTGGAGTAGCTGCAACTGATGCAGTCATCAAATTACTATCTCCCGGAGATGAAGTAATAGCCGGCAACGATATGTATGGAGGCACATACAGACTATTTTCAAAAGTGTTTGCGCGGTTTGGTATTAAGTTTCATTACATCAACCAACAAGATGCCGCTAATATCAACAACTATATCAATAGCAACACAAAGTTGATTTGGGTAGAAACACCTACTAACCCACTCATGAACATTGTGGACATAGAAGCAGTTGCTGCCATCGCAAAGAAGAACAATGTGCTGTTGTGTGTCGATAATACGTTTGCTTCTCCTTACTTTCAAAATCCGCTCGACTTTGGTGCTGATATTGTGATGCACTCTGCCACAAAGTACCTGGGTGGACACAGCGATGTAATACATGGCTGCCTCATGATGAACGATGCGGACCTTAAAGAAAAACTGTATTTCATACAAAAAAGTTGTGGTGCAGTACCGGGTCCTCAAGATTGTTTTTTAGTACTGAGAGGAATAAAAACACTGCATGTAAGAATGCAGCGCCATGCAGAAAATGGTGAAAAAATAGCCCACTACCTTCGCCAACATCCAAAGGTTGAAAAGGTATATTGGTGTGGCTTTACAGATCATCCAAGCTACGAAATAGCCAAAAAACAAATGCGTGCTTTTGGTGGCATGATGAGTTTTACTTTGAAAGATGACAGCATAGAAACAGCTACTCGGGTATTATCTTCAACCAAATTATTTGCTTTGGCCGAAAGCCTAGGTGGCGTAGAGTCATTAATCAATCATCCTGCAAGCATGACCCATGCATCCATTCCGCGTGATGAAAGAATTAAAAACGGACTTTCGGATTCTTTAATCCGCTTAAGTGTGGGCATAGAAGCCGTTGAGGATTTAATAGATGACTTGGCACAAGCAATTGGATAGAAACTATTGGCTTAATAAAAAAATGGGCTGTTTTCGCAGCCCATTTTTTATAGTAAAAATGTTGATGAATAGAAATAGAAATCAACATGGAACTTTCCGCTGGAACGAAAGCCCAATAACGAACTATAGCCGACTGCTCCAGCTTCCCGCCGCCATAATTCCAAACCGATTGTTGTGCCTTCGCCTTGTTGTCAAAAATTAGAAATCATAAAGTACATTGAAACCTGCTGTATTTAGTTTACTTGTTTCAAGTCCTTTTTTATAAAATATGCCTATTGTAACAGCTTTTTCAATCCAGGTTTCTTTACCGAAACGCATACCAAGTCTACCCATAGGTCCATAAGTTGCACCTGAAAAATCAGAATAAGCACTTTTCGAAATACTTACATTGTAATAACCAAATCCCATTCCTACATATCCTCCAAACCTCTTTAAAGATTTTCGGGTGGCCATGCAGCCAAAATTGTAATCAATAACAACAGGTAAGTCATAGGCTAACAAAACTCCTACATCATTAGTAAAGGAATTTTGAGTTATGCCGATACCAACACCAACAGGTGCACCAACACTAATAGAAGAATTCTCACTTTGAGTTAAATTATAGCGGGGAAAAAAAGTAAAGCTCGTTTGCTGTAGAGCAAAACTTGAAGAAGTTGGAGGAGAATTTGGGTTAAATGATGGAGTATAAACTTTCCCGAATAATACAGATATTGTACCACCTAAGCCATAAATAAATGGAGATGAAGACCTTATTATATTATCCGGGTTATCATAATAAGCCTCTAACAATGCATCTATTTTAGTCAAATCTTTTTTATCTAATACTGATTTTATACTTTGATTGTTTATGGAATCCTTCATCCAGTTTTCGAGTTTTATTCGCCCAGTATCAGACAATCTTCTTCTGTCAACTGTTTGTTTAAAATTTTTGTTTTGAAGAAGTTTACGCAAGCAGTAATCGCTACATTCAGGTTTATATGGGTACTTGCAATTGCATTTTGGTGAATTCTTGGTTTTCTGTGCTATTGAAACAGAGGAGATAATTATTGTAAGTAGCATTAATAAAAAGCAATTTTTCATCTATTAGTTTATTGTGGTTAAAATCTAATTGGTTAGTTCTTCCTCTTCTCTTCTGTAACAACAAATATGATATACTGTTTTGCAAGATACGCAACAGGCTCATTATGCACGATTGCAGGTTCCCATTCGCGGCTATTAATAATTACCCTTATTGCTTCACCGGCGCAAGGTTTGCATTTTACAGGAATAGAAGTTGCTTTTACATTGCTTGTGTTTCCATCAGGGCTGACTAAAAAAGATAATTCAACTTTATATTCTCCTGGAGGTGCTCCGGAATCAGCTGCAACATTCGCGTCAAGATTTTTCTCTAAATATCGCTTCCATTTTTCTGGACCACCTCGGTAACGAGCTTCTCTCATTACTATATAATTTTTGATTTCCTTTCCTGCTTCGTCCCATCCTTTTTGTTGTTTTATTCCGTTATCATCAAAGGTTACCCAAGATTTTTTAATTCCGTTTTTATGGTAGTAAGTAGCTTCAAGCTTCTTCCCATTGTTCCATAAAATTGTAGCGGCAAGTTTACCAGTTTCATCATAATTATTAAATGTTCCCATAGGTGTTTCTACATCTTTATTAGCGTAATCTCCTTCTGATTTTAGTATGCCCTTTTTCGTGTAGTATTCTTTGCCATGCCATCCATTATTTTGTTTGTAAAATTTGATAAATGCAAAAGAGCTGTCTTTGGTAGTTTCGTGTCCATCTTTCGCATAGTAAACAATGGATGTATCATTCTGACCAAGACAACAGTTAAATAAGATTACAAAAAGGGAAAAGAATTTTAATTTCATATTTGTAAACGTAAAGGTTTTTAATGAGTTTTTAGTACTGTGCTCGAAAGTGATGTACGATAAAGATATAATATAAGCAGGAAGTAAAAATAAAGCATGAACACAAAAACTTTATTCATATAACTGACACCTTACGAACACAAATACACCACCCTACTTTAATGATAAAAAATGAATTGATTGAAGTTAGATAAATTACTAATAAATAACCTTAATCATTATTAAGATTATGGAACACTTACCCAAAAATTCAATAGCAAATTCCATTTTAGGCAATGATCCATATGAGTGAGTAAGATGTCAAGAAAAAGCTTATTCTGCTATTTCCCAGATTTCTCTGCCTCTAAGTAGTTTATCCAAGTCACCTTTTCCTTTGGCAGCTATGGTTTCATCTATCTGCATTTGCATTACGTCTTCGTAGCAGGCTCTTTCTGTCTGGAAGAACACACCAAAAGGCCTTGGCAAGTGCTGTGCTTTGTTTGGATCATCAAACATTCTTACCAAAATCTGTGCTTTGTAAAAATCATTTTCATCATGAATCCATAAATCATCCGCACTTACGCCATTGCCAATTTCTACCACTTTTGGGTTAAAACCATCCAGAATTATTCCCTTGTTCTGCGTTGCTCCAAAAATGAGTGGTTTGCCTTGTTCTAAAAACAATGCCTCTTCTGGTTTGGTAGATTTTTCAGTAAATATTTCAAATGCTCCATCATTAAAAATGTTGCAATTCTGGTAGATTTCAACAAAAGATGCGCCCTTGTGTTGATGGCTTCTGGTAAGGACCATTTGCAGGTGTTTGGGATCGCGATCCATACTACGTGCTATAAATGTGGCATCCGCCCCCATAGCTAAAGCCAAAGGATTAAATGGATGATCAATGCTTCCATACGGCGTACTCTTTGTTACTTTGTTCTGCTCACTTGTTGGAGAATATTGCCCTTTGGTCAATCCGTAAATCTGGTTATTGAACATCAGTAGGTTCACATCAAAATTTCTGCGAAGCAAATGAATGGTGTGATTGCCA
>JANMZN010000006.1:0-4762 GCA_031383285.1 Segetibacter sp. | reverse complement strand
GATCACCTGGGCATGGGAGGAATTGATAACTTGGAACAAATGGCCAAGGTGAAATCTGTAGTAGCAGAAACCGTAAGAGCAGAAGGCTTTGCCATTTTAAATGCAGACGATGATCTGGTGTATGAAATGCGTGAAGGGCTAGATTGCAACGTTGCATTTTTCAGTATGGATGAAAACAATTCAAGGATAAAGGAACATTGTTCTGCGGGCGGATATGCAGCCGTTTATGAAAATGGATATGTATCTATTTTAAAAGGAACCTGGAAAATCAGGGTACAAAAAGTAAATGAAATACCGCTTACTTATGGAGGAAAAGCCATTCACAATATTATGAATACCCTGCCTGCAGTATTGGCCACCTTTCTATTTAAGAAAATAAGTATCGATGATATTAAGGTCGCTTTACAAACTTTCATTCCATCATCGGTGCTAACGCCGGGCAGATTAAATCTTTTTCAATTTAAAAATTGTCAGGTGCTGCTTGATTTTGCTCATAATACTGCCGGTCTGGAGTTGTTGGGTGAATTTGTGAGCAGAATGGATGCAACTAAAAAAGTTGGAGTAATAACCGGTACAGGTGATAGACGCGATGAAGACATTATAAGCATAGGCAGCATAACTGCAAAATATTTTGATGAAATCATTATTAGAAAAGATAAACACCTCAGGGGTAGAACGGAAGAAGAGATTTTTGGCCTTTTGCAACAGGGAATAAATGAAAGCAAACCCGGCATTAAAGTCACCATCATTCCGGATGAGAAAGAAGCGTTTTTGTATGCCCTTAAAAATGCTGAAAAAGGTTCTTTGATTACCTTATTGGCAGACAAAGTTGATGCGTCTATTGAAATGATAAAAAAGCAGAAAGAAGAAGAAGAAAATCTATAATAAAAGTCTTTTTATAAATTTTATTGGGTCAAATGCACTTTACACTTACTTTTGCATTCCTTTTTAAGGAAACTAGGATTGACCCATAGTGTAACGGTAGCACTACAGTTTTTGGTTCTGTCTGTTAAGGTTCGAATCCTTATGGGTCAACATAAATAAAAAAACCGGTTATTAAACCGGTTTTTTTATTATTTCTAGCTTCTTTCATTGAACACCAATCATTTTTAAGAAACAATTTTACTTGCTTTAACTAAAAAATAGCAACACATTACACAATAAATTTTTTCGTTATTTCTTAAAGAATTTTATTGAAGTTGTTTTGCCACTGTTGAAATATTGCAAAAAGTAGAATCCTGATTTCAAAAAGGATACATTCATTTTTACATGCTCTTGCTGGACAATATGTTCATACAAAACTCCACCTTTAATATCAATAATTTTAATGCTTCCTTTTCCTTTAAGGCCTATTATGGTAAGAAAATCCTTAACCGGGTTCTCATAAATTGAAATACTACTGTTACTTATTATCTTGGTGGTAATTACGTTTGAATAAATAAAACTTCCATCTGCATCAACCATTTTTATCTTGTAGTAAATTATTTTATCTTGAAATTGAGCACAAATCTGACCATGCATCGTTTTATAATTACCCCGATTATCAGCATCTACTTTGGTTAAAGGTTTGTATTGTATGCCATCGGTACTAAATAAGACCTCATAATTAAGCATATTTTGCTCATTCGCAACTTTCCATTCCAGATTTATATTACAATCTTTATTGGTTAATGTAAAGTCAATTAATTTAACTGGGAGCGGTATCAATAAGGAAATACTGTCAATTATGCCAGCACTCAAATTATTGAACGTTCCGCTACTAATTGTATTTTGGAGCTTTACTGCCCTTACCATATAATAGTTCTTCCCTAGCAATGCAGTATTGTCTGTAAAACTTAGTGATGAAACAGGAATAGTATTTAAAAGCGTAAACGGATTATTCAACGAAGCAGTTCGATAAATATAATAACCCGTTACAGACAAATCACTAGAAGCAGACCATGATAATTCCACTGCCGTGTTATTTGCATTAGTCAATACTAAATTTTGCGGTGTTTCATAGGCATACATTTTGAGCGTAGGGTCACCTAAAAGTTCATTATGGATAAAGTTGCTTCCATAATTGGAAGGAATATATGCACCCGGTGTTTTGATTTGGGCATAAGCAGTGAAGCCAATACATTCGCCGAGACCCATTGCATGGAATGACCAATTTGGTCGCCCTGCCCAACAATTGGTAAGTACAGAAGAATTACTAGCCAACGGCGCCCTTAAAAAGTTGTTAGAATTATCCCAATCACCAAAATAGCTTCCAAAAAGCATTGTAAATACTGATTTTACAACATTTGTTTGAAAACTAGACGTACTTCCTATCCCATTTGCACTTGTATATGATCCTCCGCCACATCCGTAACTCCACAAATAACTATTGTCCATGGTATTCATAGAGGTTAAATAGTCGCCACCAATAACACTGTCTTTTCCTAATAGGTTTACCCCGTTTCTATATCCATTTTGTCCAAATGCTTCACCATTAAAATAACCAAAATTGTCATCTACCAAAGCCCTCATTTTAAACTTATTCTGCAAGCTTCTGTAAGCATGATCTTTAATTAAATAACTCTTGATCAACAAGCTATCATTGTTATTAATTGAAGGCATGTCAAACAAATCAACTCTTGTAACAAATAGCATTACATTAGCTGAGTTAACAGACCATTGATCAAATTTTCCATCGCCTGGGATATTTCTATTTTCAGGCCTGGAAGCAGTAGATATATTCACTGAAGAATCAGTCCATCTTGAAAAAGTAGTATCTGCATAATAACAATCTGCAGGCCACGCTCCCTGGTGTTCTGCATGTCCATCAGGATAGATGATACCACTGTAAGGGATGGCAATATGGCCAAGTATGAACACGCCTTTTGTATTTGCAGGATCCAGCATATACAATGACTTCACAAATTGTTTTACATTAACAACAGCAGTATTTCTACTGACATACTGCACGCTGTAAGTCCAGCCCTCCTTAATGATGTCCATCAAAAATTGCTGAATTTCCTGACTGCAATAATTAATGTACGAGCTGTCGATTAACACAATTAATCTACCTGCATAATGGTTTGGTGGCAAATGAATGGCAGCATAAACGCAACCACTTGCTACTACACCTGTACCAGTGGTTACGATTTGATACTCATAACCTATTAATTGATTGGTTATATTGTCCGTAAAGGTTGTATCAGCATTGGTGAACATTGTATCAACATTTGTCCAAGTTAAATTACTTCGTAACTTTTTTTGAATATAATAACCCGTTGCCGTGGAAATCTTATCCCACTTAAGGGTAATCGTCCCACTAGTTGCATCTACGGCTGTCCTGATTGCCAGAATTTTACTGTAGGAAGTTTGTGCTCCAGCATTGAGGGTAATGATGAAAAATAAAGTGATGATAAACCCTTTCATAATTCTAAAACTTGGCGTTTAATTTGATAAAATAATTGGGCTTTTTCATCTGAAAGTAAAATTCCATATTCATATTGAATAAATAAATGAACTGCAATCTAGAAATATTGTTAATGAAATAACAAAATCTTATTACCTAAAGTTGTGCTTTTTATATTAAAAACCACCTAATTCATATTATTTCGGGCTTAAAGGTAAATAAAAGTGGTGATTAGCGACAATATCGAGAAGAGAGGAGGTAAAAAAGATTTGCAATTCAAAAATTATCATGCGGCTTCTGCTTTTCACAGCAAGCCTATGCAAGTTTTCAAACTATCTTTCCAATTCTGTAGCTCAATTCCGAAGGTAGATTGCATTTTTTTTTTATCCATTACTGAATAATGGGGTCTTTTGGCTGGAGTTGGGTACCCTACCGTATCTATAGGATTTACTATACATTTAAGTTCTGCAATGTCTTTGATAGCTTCTGCAAAATCAAACCAGGTAATATGAGCTTCATTTGAAAAATGATATATTCCCGGTGTATATTTTCCACTAGTCACAATTTTCAATATGACCTCAGCAAGGTCTGCTGCGTATGTTGGTGAACCGTACTGATCGTTTATTACGTTAAGGCTGTCCCGCTCCTTCATTAGTCGAAGCATTGTTTTTACAAAATTATTTCCGAAACGACTATACACCCAAGATGTTCTGATAATGACTGAAGATGGATTTTCTGCTATAGCCGCCTCTTCTCCTTTCAATTTCGTTAATCCATAATAATTAACCGGATCAACAGGATGATCTTCTTTATAGGGTTGGTCAGCATTACCATTAAAAACATAATCTGTGGAGACATGTATAAATTTTGCATGTAATGTATTGCAATTCCGGGCCAAAATACCTACCGCCTCTGCATTCACTTTCATAGCCATTTCCCTATCCGTTTCTGCTTTGTCAACGGCAGTATAAGCAGCGGCGTTTATACAAATGGCAGGTTTCTTTTCTTCAAAAAAAGTAGTTACTTTTTGTTCATCGGTTATGTCAAGTTCCTGTATATCTGCAAAGAAAAAACGATAACCATGATAAGCTGATGACAGCAACTTCAATTCGCTACCCAATTGGCCATGTTGACCTGTCACTAATATTAATGGCTTCTCCTGCATTATAAACTCCAGTACTTTCTACTCGTGATTTTATTTCTATAAATACCTTTTAGATCAGCTATTAAAGCATGTTCCTTTGTGATAGAAGCAAAATATGAATCATCAAATTCAGCATATTCTTTGTGCGGAACACTTATCATCACCAAGTCATAATCATTGTCTAGTTTTTTGGTCAGATGAAATCCATATTCTTCCTCCAGTTCTTCACTATC
>JANMZN010000373.1:0-2722 GCA_031383285.1 Segetibacter sp. | reverse complement strand
CTATCACCTTTTACTTCATTAAAAGTTTCCATGGGCAGGTCCATTGCTTTACAAACATCATATATCATTGTTTTCCCTTCAAACACATAATTATTGTCATCTATTTTTACAAAACCAATTTCATCTTCGTCGTATTCATCTTTTATTTCACCAATGATTTCTTCCATTATATCTTCCAATGAAACAATACCGCTTGTGCCTCCAAACTCGTCAACTACTACAGCAAAGTGTATCCGTTTGCTTTGAAACTCATGTAGCAGATCTTCTATCAATTTTTGTTCATGAATAAAATAAGCAGGGCGCATTACCTGGTGCCAGTCGAAATCATCCGGTTGATCTATAAAAGGAAGCAGGTCTTTAGTATGCAGCATTCCGGCTACTTCATCAAGATCTTCTTTGTACACGGGTAAGCGGCTATAATGGAGATCTTCTACTATTTTGATGAGTTGAAAAAATGAAGTTGAATACTCCACGCCATGTACATCAAGCCGAGTTTTCATGACCTGCTTGGCGGTGATGTTGCCAAACTTAATTATTCCCTTTAAAATGCTTTTTTCTTTTTCGGAAGCTTCGCTATTTGTGGTGATGTCAATAGCATGATCCAGTTCTTCGAGGCTAAAAGTCCTGTTGGATTTATTTGCCAGTTTTTTTTCTATAAAATCAGATGTAGAAACCATTCTTTTGCTCAATCCTCTGAAGAGAAAAGAAATAACTTCTATCAGCCGACCTGAGTCTTTTGCAAACCTTACATTGTTTTGGGTTGCCAACACTTTTGGCATTACTTCGCCAAACAATACCAAAAAAAAAGAAACTGCCAATACTTTTATTAAAAACTCAATCCACCAGATAGGATGAATAGAAACCAGCATTGAATCAATGACAAAGTTAGAAATGATAATAATGGCTATATTGACCAAACTGTTAGCAATCAACAAAGAAGCCAACAATGTTTTAGGATCTTCTACCAACCTTACAATCCTTTTATAACCATCATTTTGGCGAGTCTTCAGTACATTAATATCCTTGTAAGAAAGTGAAAAGAAAGCCACCTCTGCACCAGAAACAAAGAATGAAATAAGCAATAAAACAATCAACAAAAAAACAAGCACGACCGTACCCTGAAAACTAATTTCAGCAGAAATGAAACAGAAAAGAAGGTTGTGTAATTCCGGAAATACGTACAACTTGTTTTGGTTTAATGAAAAAAAACCTGCCGATAAAAGCAGGATAGTTATTGAAACAAAAATATATTAAAATGGGAGGTCTCCAGTGGCTTCGCCGATGGGAGGAATGTCATCATGTGATAAACCGTCCATTGATTCGTTGGGCATGGAGTGAAAACCGTTGCCTTCGCCTCTTTTATCCAACATAATCAGGTTGTCGCCAACCACTTCTGTAGCAAATTTTTTATTACCTTCTTTGTCTTCCCAACTACGGGTTCTCAACCGTCCTTCAATATAAACAAGGCTGCCTTTGTGAAGATATTTCTCAGCCAGTTCTGCTAAGCCACGCCAAAGTACAACGGTGTGCCACTCAGTTTGAGCAATCGTTTTTCCTGCTCTGTCTTTAAAAGATTCGGTAGTGGCAAGGCTAAATTTTGCGACTCCAATATTGCCTTCCAGGTATTGAACATCGGGATCCTTGCCAAGATTTCCAATCAAAATTACTTTGTTAACTCCTCTCATATAGTTCAGTTTTTAATGTACAGGCAACAGTATTTACTAATTAAAAGTACTTTTTTTATCCAATACTTCAAAGGAGTTAAAAAAATTAATGAATAAATTTTGTACGTTAGATAAAAAAGAACCGGATTCGTGTCACAATATAATTGCTTCTTTATGGCAAAGCAATCGAATAGTTGGGTTTTTTGTACAACAAAAGAATGGCTGCCATTGAGGAAATGATTGATATTAACCTTAAATAGTACATCATAATGGCTTTTTCTTACGCCCTATTTTTTAGAAGGAAGATTATTGCTTGCACTTGAAGCAGGTACTACTGCAGCATCGGCAGTATTTTTCAAAGGCTTTACCTGAACCCAGTCACTTACCACATTGTTTTTGTCAACTGCTGCTACAAATATTTTCTCGCCGAGTAAAGATTTAATAGCTGATATCTTCAGATCAAAGGTTTTGTCGGCTACAAAAACGTTTGTCAGGGTAGCATTTTCAATTATTTCTTCCAGACTATCATCAATGGTATAAACGGCAAATTGCTTAATGGGCTCAGCGCCTCTATAAAAAATCCGCACTTCATCTTTGCTTAAATTTTCTATCATTGGTTTTAATGGTGGAATGCTGTCTATCCACATCATAGGAGGGATAAGTGCGGGACGCTTGTAGTAGTTATTCCTCAAGCTGTCGTTCCAGCCCATAGGGTTGCTCTCAAAAGTTTTGCTACTAAAATAAATACTTCCCAATGCTTCATCATTGGCACGGATAGCCCTAATCTGTTTTGGAATTTCGGTGGTTGTTTTCCAGGATCCCGTTCTGGATTCCAGCGATCTATAAATAGCTTGTCCGATAAACAATTGCTTACCAAAGGTGTGCTTCGACCACCAGTCCAGCAGCATATTGAAACCGACATAACTGTGAGAAGTTTCCCAATACAATTGAGGTGCTACATAATCAATCCAGCCATTCTGAAGCCACAGCAGAATATCTGCATAAAGATCGTCATAATTGGTAATGCCTGCTTTGGATTCGCTGCCTCTTGCATCTTT
>JANMZN010000489.1:0-1642 GCA_031383285.1 Segetibacter sp. | reverse complement strand
GTAAAATTCATCAGGCAATACTTTTAAGCATCCAAAGTCTATAACTATTAAATTACCTTGGGGAGAAACTAAAAAATTTCCAGGATGAGGATCTGCATGTACTTTTTTCAACTTATGAATTTGGAACATATAGAAATCCCAAAGCGATTGCCCAATGGTATTGGCCAATTGAATATCAGTATTGACTGCTGTAAATTCAGACAAGTGCTTACCGTTCATCCAATCCATGGTAATAATGCGATCTGAAGACCACTTTTCATAGTAATCAGGAAAAACAAGATGAGGTAAATGTTTACAAGCATTCCCTATTTCCTTGCTTTGTTTTACTTCGTTGATATAGTCAGTTTCTTCCAGCAATTTGCTCTCTACTTCTTTGAAATATTTGTCAGAATCTTTTCCTCTAATGTTAAACATCTTGATAGCAATTGGCTTTACCATTGCTAAGTCAGAAGAAATACTTGCAGCTACACCGGGATATTGAATTTTTACTGCTAATTTTTTGCCTTCGGCAGTAGCTTTGTGAACTTGACCAATGCTTGCTGCATTAACTGAGTTTGCATCAAATGTTTCAAAAATATCGTGTGGCGATTTACCGAATGATTTATTGAAGGTTCGAGTGATTAAAGGTGCTGATAATGGAGGAACTGAAAACTGAGACAATGAGAATTTCTCGACATAAGCCCTTGGCAATAAATTCTTATCCATGCTAAGCATCTGAGCGACCTTTAAAGCACTCCCTTTCAGTTGCTTTAATCCATCATAAATGTCTGCTGCATTTGAAGTATTTAATGTACTTTTTGCCTGTTCTTCTGTAGTTACAACCTTGTCAACATAATACTTTAAGTAATTTACTCCTACCTTGGCACCTGTCTGTAGTAACTTAGATGCACGCTGTATTTTGGAGGTAGGTATACTGTCTGTTGTTTTCATTTATTTAGCTCCCATTTTTTCTTTGAATAAAAACTTGCCTAAGTCTAATATATTTTTAAAAGGTGTTAGGCTAACTATGTCAAAGCTTGCCTGAAGCGATTTTTCGATGAATATATCCGTCTTTTCAAAAGAAGGCGATTCGTCCTCCATCCAAAATTTTAAAGTCACCAACATTTGCCCCCAAGCTAATTCGGTAATGGTTTTATTTTTTAAGTCTTCCAATTTCACTTGAGGTATTTGGATACTTTCTATCTCAAGGCTTTTGATATAAGATTTGAAACAATCCTTGAGACCTTCTAATTTTTTAATACTATTGGTTGGCCATTTAGAGTCATTCAGTATTTGAAAAACAATGCTCCTATTGGTAGTTAGGTTTTCGAAAAAGGTAAAATAAAAGCTGATTAATTTAGTTTTTGCATCATACCCAAGATAGTCTTGGTTATTATTCAATGCCTCAATTGTTTTATTAAACAAGTCGGTGAAAATAGTCTTTTCTATTGCTTCAAAAGACCCGAAATATTTATAGAAAGTAGCCTCCTCAATTCCTATTTGTTTGCTAAAGCTGTAGACATTGTTAGGCTTCTTTCCATTTGTAAGAATGAAGTCATTATACTTCTCAATAATTATATCTCGTTCCATTTTATATTAATTTTAATTAAATAACAAAATTTGAATTAAAAAGTTCGGGTATTAGAATGTTAATTGATCAAAT
>JANMZN010000367.1:0-2704 GCA_031383285.1 Segetibacter sp. | reverse complement strand
GACTCGTCAATTGTTGAGTTGATGGTTATTTTTTTAATTACATTCATCATCATACCCATATCTACTTTAAATGGAACCTTTATACCAAAATCGGTTGTTTGATAATTTAGACTTTTAGATACCAATTTAACATCCTGTCCTTGTTGCTTAGAAACAGATTCTTGTTTGTAAATCAGGTTAGTTTTTAGATCAAAAAAATAAGTGGTTTCTTTTTCGTTTTTGGTAGTTAATTTGATTTTGTGGTATTCATTTCCGTCCTCTTCGTCTTTGCCCAAATACTCAACGGTAGAACCTTTTTCTTTATAGTCAACAAAATCATCTTGGATGTCTAGTTCATCCAATTTATCCTTTAACTCTTCAGTTGTTAGTGGTTGTAAGGTAGTTTTACCAGCTAATGGGTTTTGAGCCCATCCGGCTTTTGGCGTTGTAATATCTATAATTTTTTGACCTTGAAATTCAGCATCCACTCTTACACCTACGTTCATGATTGACTTTTGCGTAAATGGTATTTCTAACCCTTGTACTTCAATTTGTCCTTCTATAACCATTGACTTTACTTGTCTCCATTTTTCTTTGCCACCAATTTCGGCAATGTATTTATCAATTATTTCGTCGGCAGTTTGTGCCTTTGCGATAAATGACGATAAACCAAAAGCTACTAGTAGCAAGAATTTCGAAATAGTTGTTTTCATGTTTTTTATTTGATTTTTGAATAAGATAAAATACCAATATACTTTTTGATTGATTGCCAAATTTATATCGAATATGTATTCCTTTATCATTTTGTATAATAAAGGGTTGGATTTTTTTATGAACGGTAAATTATCCCTCTTCTACAAGGCATTCATTATTTTAAAATCGCTGTATCTGATACAAAAAGTAGTAATTAAGTTCAATCTTAGTTCAAGATGCTTTCTTCTATTGCTATATTTTTCTGCAATTGTTTAATGAATTCAACAGCCCTGCCCGAATGCGCTTGCAGGTTGTCATAAAACGCTTCCCATGGCTAATAATTTTGTAAGAATTGCACGGTCCCTTGCAGGACACCCCCAACGAGGACAAATATTCTTTCCAAGCCCTGTGCGCATGCTAGAGACCCCCGGCGTAGGTAACAGATAACAGTAAAGTTCTTCAAAATGTATCAGTACAAAACCATCCAACTTGTTTTTTATATAAAACCTAGCAATGCTGTACCCATAATCTTCCAAATGCTCAACCAATTTCTATTTTCCCCTAACGGAATTAAATCTATGTAATCTTTGTACGCATGTGGGTCTCCTGAGAGGCGCCCTGCGCTGTTTACGAAAGATGCTATTTGAGACAATTTTTAGCCATAATATTTTACCCAAACTGGGTTCTCTGCCTAACAAACAAAGCTTTGAAAGAGGCCCTTCGACCGGACAAGAAAATTTGTTTTTAATATAAATTTTTATCTTTTCTTTACCAAAAATTAGATAAACATGGGTTATTTACAGGTTATCTAAAAAAAATCCGTTTACCAATAACTTTTATTTATGCTACGCCTGATTATTTTCGCCGTGCTTTCGTTGTGCTCTTTTTCAACAGTCTATTGCCAGGTTGCTACCCAACTGCGTACAGGCACTTTTTTGAATGTTGAGTCTTCACGAAATCCATCTAATGATCCAGCTTTTTTTAGTCCTTGTCTATACCAGGGAAAGTATTATCTATGGCTACAGTTTCAAGAACTACCAAGTGAGGCTGATAAAACCCGCCTTACTGCCACCGGCGTTAGTTTGTACGACTATCTGCCTAAAAATACTTTCGTGGCTTCATTCCCTGCAGCTTACAATTTTGAGCAGCTAAAAAGTTATAAGGTTTATGCGGTTACACGGCCGTTACCACATTATAAAATAGACCCTTTAATATACCAACCCAATGACATTTCCTGGGCAGTGTCGAATGATTCAATGCGGTTGGTAACTGTCAGCTTTACCCCGGCATTTACTAAAAACGAAGCGGCCGCCGCGTTAGCAGCTGCAGAAGTTTCGTTTACAAGAGAAGCCGATAAAGAGTCGGATGCGCTGCGAATGTTGGTAAGTGTGTCTAACCTGCAAAGTCTTGCATCACACCCGCTTGTGCAGTACATTGAACCGATTGGCGCTCCCCCTGTGCTTGAAGATGAGCAGGGCGTAACCGACCATAGGAACAATGTGTTGCTGGTCGGTGATAATTATGCAGGCGGCAGGCGACTAGATGGTAGTAATGTAGTAATAGCCTTGGGTGATGATGGGTATGTGGGAGAACATATTGATTTTACGGGACGAATTGGGATCAACGCCACAGGAACCACAGGTACACACGGCGACCACGTTGCAGGTATTATTTTAGGAGCTGGCAATTTAGACCCTGTCATCCGCGGGCAAGCTCCCGGCGCTACCCTAAAGGCTTATAACGGCTATAATGATTTTTACCTTTTCCCTGACCTTTATAACACGGACCTTGTACGCATTTCCAACCATTCACTTGGCCAAACTTGCAATTCAGGATATACGTCCGACGCTAGAACAAGTGACCTACAGTTAAGAACTTACCCTTCTCTCATGCATGTGCATTCCTGCGGCAATTCAGGCACCACCACCTGCGGCGGGTTAAGCGGCGGTTGGGCCACCATAACCGGCGGGTTTAAAGCTGGTAAAAATATATTGGCAGTTGCAAACCTCAGCAAATCAGATATCATATCTTC
>JANMZN010000450.1:0-6954 GCA_031383285.1 Segetibacter sp. | reverse complement strand
TAACAATGGTACTTTCACCGTTCAAATGCAAACTGGCAAAAACGATAGAATGCCGGCTACTATCCAAATTATAGATGTTTATGGTAGGGTGGTGTCTCAATTTATTGCTGCTAACAATGCAGGAAGAATTAATAGAACTGTATCTGAAAGTAAGCTACCAAATGGTATTTACACAGTAAAATATACTGTAGGACTTACCACTACTACAAGCAAAATGGTCATTCAGAAGTAATTTCTTAAGCGTTTTCTTTAAATTGAAAGGTGGGTTGCTCTTTAGCAGCCCACCTTTTTTATTTTTTGATTTTATTATTGTTGGGGATTTAAATAACAGAAACCAATTGTTTGAATAAAATTGTCTAGGTATATTCTTTCAAAATACTGCTAATAATTGAAAATAAATGCCATGCTTCTTTATGGACAATGTTTTATAAAATGATAAAACTCGCAGTAATATGATTTAACATGAAATGAATCTTATACCTTATAACTAGCAAAATACCTCAAAAAGCACTAAAAACAATGCTGCATTTAAGGGTTGATGCTGCGGAAAATGACTAGAGCTGGTTTTTATTTATTTTACTTAGAGCTGCCCATAATTCTATTGCAATAATTGAATTATTAAATTCAGGTTTCTTGATTTTATATTGAAACATTACACATTGATGTAGTAATGAAGTACAATTTATTATTGATAATCAACCTCATTTTCACCTCTGATGTAGTATTGAAGTGCTTTTTTTTTAGGTTAACGGTGTTGGCTATGTTACTTTTACTTAACATTTTATTCTAGAAAGGGATATTCCTTATTACACAAAAATGATTGTATATGTCAAAAATTTTTCTCCTCGCTGTATTTCTATGTACAGGATTTTTTAATCTCCTTTTTGCTCAAGAACTACAAGTTACAGGCGTTGTAAAGAGCAAATCAACTGGTGGTGGACTGGCTGGGGCTACCGTACAGGTGAAGGGTTCCAAATCCGCAGCTACAACTGATGCCGACGGAAATTTTACTGTAAAAATTCCAAAAGCAGGTACTGTTATTGTTGTTAGTTATGTTGGAATGAAAACAATAGAACGTAAAGTTGACAACAATTCGCCACTTACTATTGAGTTAGTAGAAGGTGAAGGCAATCAACTTACAGAAGTAGTAGTTGTAGGCTATGGTACCCAGAAAGTGACTAAAGTGTCGGGTGCTATATCTACCATTAAAGCTGCGGACATTGAAAAGTTAAAACCTGTAAGGGCTGAAGAAGCATTGCAAGGTAGGGCATCCGGAGTAACCGTTATACAAAATGGTTCACCTGGTTCTAAACCTACAATAAATGTTAGGGGAATACCATCATATACCGGCGGAGCACCTCTTTTAGTTGTTGACGGCATTCCACAAACAACAACAGATTTAAATTCCATTAATCCTTCTGATATCGAATCTATCTCTGTACTTAAAGATGCCGCAACTACTGCTATTTATGGCGTATCAGGCGGAAATGGTGTAATACTAATTACAACAAAGACTGGAAGAAAAAGTCAAAATACAGAAATAAACATTAATGGGAATTACGGTATACAACAAGTAATAAACACAATTGGGGTGCTTAATGCAACTGAGTATGCTTCAATTATAAATGAAGGCAGTACCGTTTCTGGCGGACCAGTTATTTTTAATGACCTTTCTAAATTAGGTAAAGGTACAAACTGGCAGAATGAGATTTTTAAGGATGCAGCCTTTCAATCACAAAATATTACAGCTCGTGGTGGCAGTGATATAATTACATACTTTCTCGGCGGAGGTTATCTCAGCCAAGGAGGTATTGTTGGTGGAACTGATAAATCATACTTTAATAGATATAATCTAACTGCAAATTTAGTTTTTGATATTTCTTCAAAACTTAAACTTATTCTGAATACTTCTGCTTCAGTTCTCGACTCGAAAGGAATACAAGAGAATTCGTTTAACAGTGTTGTTGGAAGTGCCATAAACTTTGATCCTACAGTATCAGTTTTGAATTCAAATCCAAATACCGTTGGTAAGTACGGTTTTAGTAATTTGCTTCTTTCAGAAATATTTAACCCGCTTACAAAACTAGATAACACATATAATAAAAATATAGGCAATAAATTATATGGTAAATTTGAATTTCAATATCAGGTACTTAAGGATGTGAAATTGACTAGCAGATTTGGATATACTAAATATGATGGAAATTCCAAAACTTTTACACCACTAGTTTTCTATGGAATAAACAATGTAGATAATTCAATGAACGCAGATGGATCTACTGTTACTGGAAAAAATAATAGTGTGGCACATGAAAAAACAAGCAACTTCAATTATACCTGGGAAACATTCGCTAACTATAATTTCAAAATAAAGGATGTTCATAATTTTGAAACCGTTGTCGGATTTTCATTAGCCAAAGTATCGGGTAATGCCGTAGGTGCAACAAGGCAAGACGTTCCATTTAATTCATGGGATTTTGCAGATTTTACTGCTGCAACAGGTAGCAACACAGCCACAAACCCAAATGGTTTAGCTGGATATTACTATCAATATTTCAACAAAAATATTTCTTACTTTGGAAGAGCTAATTATGATTACAATGAAAAATATTTAGCTTCTTTTTCTATGAGAAGTGACGGATCTTCAGTATTTGGGGAAAATAACAAATTTGCAAAATTTTATGCAGGTTCATTAGGTTGGGTAGTAAGTAAAGAAAGTTTCTTTAATTCAAAATTAATAGACTTTTTAAAAATTCGAGGAAGTTATGGTTCTGTGGGCAATGATAAAACATCTGTTGCTTCTTTTGTTCAAATAGTAACCGGTGGTCCTAGCTATAATTCAACTGCAAATAGCAATGGGTATACTTTTGGAGATGTTTTTTATCCTGGATCAACAGTAGGTTCCGCAGCAAACAAATCACTAGCATGGGAGAAACAAATCCAGTCTAACATAGGTTTCGATATCACTTTCAATAAAAGAAAATTATCGTTAACTGCAGATTATTTTCAGAAAAACGTGAGTGGATTATTATTTAAGCCCTCTACATCATTATATTTAGGAACAGTACAAATTCCAGATGCAAACATTGGTACAACTAAATCCAATGGAATGGAACTTACTTTGGGTTATAATGAAACAATAGGAAGAGATTTTAAATTAAATACTTCACTGACTTATACAACTGCTGTAAACAAAGTAACAGCTACAAATACTGAGGGCAATGCCAGAATATTGGGTGGATATTATTTCAATGGGCAATCGCAAAGTGTTACAGTATTTGAAAAAGGTTTTACTCCGGGCTATTTCTATGGGTTTAAAACAGATGGTTTATTCCAAACTACAAAAGATGTTCTTGATGCACCCACGCAATCAGGCGCACAACCGGGGGATATTAAATTTGTAGATGTGAACGGTGATGGTAAAATCACAGATGCAGATAAGACGAAAATTGGCGATCCATTTCCGAATTTTACTTTAGGGTGGAATGTAAATCTTGAATATAAGAATTTGGATTTAAATGTATTTACTTATGTTTCTCATGGAAATGATGTGTTTAGGGCATATGAAAGAAATGCCAACTTTACAAATAAAGACCGTAGTGTTTTAGGAAGGTGGACAGGTCCGGGTACTACGAATGATGCCAACAATCCAAGGTATTCATTTACAGATGCTAATAGTAATATAAGAGTGTCTGACAGATATGTTGAAGATGGCTCGTTTATTAAAATCAAGAATATTCAATTAGGATATACCTTTAGTAAGGCGGCTATCAAGAATGTGTTTAGCAGGCTGAGAGTTTATGCTCAGGTAAAGAATGCATTTTTATTCACTAAGTACACAGGATTTGATCCGGAAATTGCAGGTGGCATATTGGATTCTGGCATTGACCGAGGTGCATATCCACAAGCAAGAACTTTTGCTTTTGGAGTAGACATCAAACTATAAATCCATCATTTAAAAAACACTACAATGAAACATATAAATATTAAAATACTAAGCATCATTTTTCTGACCACCGTTTTAGGATCCTGCAAGAAATGGGTGGATTATAAGGCTGTTGATGGATTTATAATCAGCGAAGACGTTTACTTGAAATCAGAGTCGGATTACCGCACAATGGCAGTAAGCGTGTACACACCACTGCAATGGATTAATCAAGCAGTACCAGTTGGTGATATAGCATCAGACAACTCTGTTAGTGGTGGAGAAAACGCTTCTGACGTTTTGCCACTGCAACAAATTGATGATTATACCCTCACTCCTAATAATGCCACACTTACAGAATTATGGCAGGCTGCATATGAAGGAATAAACAGAACAAACTACATGCATCAATACAAAGACAAAAACCTTGCTGGTGAAACAGTAAGTTTTGCTGGAAAAGATGCATTGTACGGCGAAGTTTATTTTATAAGAGCCTACTACTATTTCCATTTGGTTAGGTTTTTTGGAGATGTTCCATTATTTGTAGATAAGCGGTTAGGATTATCAGAATCTAAAACATTAAAGCGTTCTCCCAAAGATGAAGTGTATAAACAAATTGAAGCTGACTTAAACAGTGCAATTGCTGTTTTGCCTGCAGTTCAAACTCAAAAGGGCAGAATTACAAAATATGCTGCACAAGCTTTATTGGGTAAAGTATTGCTCTATGAAAAAAAGTATGATGCATCAGCAGCTATGTTGGACAATGTAATCAACTCAAATGCATTTTCTTTGGTAACTGATTTTGGTTCTATATTTTTGGCTGCCGGCGAAAACGGTCCTGAATCAGTTTTTGAAATCCAATATTCTAATTCTTCTCCTTATTATAATTGGGGTGGCGTGACAAGGGGTCAAGGAAATCACTCTGTTCAGCAGTGTGGAATTAGGGGTTTAAACGGTTCCGCAGATATGCCATATGTTTCAGGATGGAGTACTAATTTGCCAGCTCAAAATCTAGCTGCTGCATACACTGCGGGAGATAAAAGAAAAGGAGTAACAGTTTTAGATATTGAAGCCTATAAAGCTGCCAACCCATCATTCGGAATTACATACCAGGTAGCACCTTATAAAAATACTGGATTGTATAATCAAAAATATCTTCCAAGAAAGGGTGAAACTTCAGGACAGATTGAATTGAATTACCTAAACAATTACAGAACCATCCGTTATGCAGAAGTTTTGTTGATGGCTGCAGAAGCTTTTAATAGATCTACTTCTCCGAATGCAACAAAAGCAAAATCATATCTAAATAAGGTTCGCCAACGTGCTTTCGGTGATTTGCTTCACGATATCAATTTGAGCGGAACTGCCTTAACAGAAGCAATATGGAACGAAAGAAGATTGGAATTGGCCATGGAAGGTGATCGGTTTTTTGATCTGGTTAGAACAGGACAAGCAGCTACAAAAATACAAGGTTTCTCAACCGGTAAAAACGAAGTATTCCCAATTCCTCAACAAGAAATTGAGGTGTCAGGCTTAACTCAAAATCCCGGATATTAATTTACCTAATAAATTATTAACATGAAAGCAATAAAATATATTTTTAGTTTGACGATTTTGCTGGCGGTTGTTTACGGTTGCAGCAAAAAACTTAATGATGATACATCATTCGTAGATCAAGCTACGTTGGCGGGAGGGTTGTCTGCTTTGTTTGAAATAGCACAAGATAACTCAGGAATGGTAACAATTACACCAAATGGAGAAGGGGCTGTTTCTTATGATGTATATTTTGGAGATGCAACAACTGCACCCACAACAGTTCAGGCTGGAAAAAATGTTCAGCATAAATATGCAGAAGGTGTTTTCAATGTTAAGTTGGTAGCTTATAATATTACTGGTAAAACTGCCGAAGCAACGCAACAACTGACCGTTTCATTTAAGGCTCCAGAAAACCTAAGTTTTACTATTACAGCGGATGCTGCAAATAGACTTAAAGTAAAGGTTGTAGCTAAAGCAGATTTTGAAACTTACTTCAAAGTGTATTTTGGAGAAACGCCTAGTGAAATTCCAATGTCTGTTAATGAAGGAGATACTGCAAGTCATGTTTACTCCAAAGTTGGAACTTATAATATTAAAGTTGTGGCCTTGGGTGGAGGATCTGCAACGGTTCAGTTAATAAAGCAATACGTCATTTCCAGTCAGTTAGTTCTACCGGTCACGTTTGATGAACCGGGGATAGATTATACAGTTACTGATTTTGGGCAAGCACTTACAATTACATTAAATGATCCAAAGGCTCCTAGCAATAAAGTAAAAAGAACAACTAAAAAGGTTGGGGCTGAGACTTGGGCTGGGACTACGATTGGAACAGCGTCAGGTTTTGCAACAGCAATACCTATATCTGCATCAGCAACTCAAATGAGCATTAGAGTATATTCTCCTGCAGCAGGCATTCCTGTAAGGCTAAAAATTGAAGATCATGCAGATCCCACTAAGTCTGTAGAAACAGAGACATTAACTACCAAAGCATTAACATGGGAAACCTTGATTTTTGATTTCAAAAACAATGCAGCCGGAACAGCAGCCATCAATAGTTCATACACGTACGACAAAGCATCTGTGTTTTTTGACTTTGGAAAAGTAGGCAACGGTAAAAATTATTTGTGGGATGATGTTAAGTTTTTACCTGTTAACATAGTTACTGGTATAAACCTTCCATTAGATTTTGAATCTTCAACATTGACTTATAGTTTCACTGATTTTGTTGGTGGTGGTACAACTGTTGTAAACTATAGCTAGTCAGGTGGCTTCAACACATGTGCTTTGGTTGGAAAAATGATTAATAGCGCAGGACAGCGTTGGGGTGGTTGGTCGGAGGGGAACGACCCGCGCCGGAGGTGTGATTGTGACAGCGCTTGCAGGCGCCGGCTTTGCATTCTTAACGTCGTTTAGATATGCTGGGAGCCACCCAGACCCTCTGTCACCGATGCCCACCGACCCGACCTCACTCCTCCACCGTGCCCCCCGCGACG
>JANMZN010000442.1:0-16497 GCA_031383285.1 Segetibacter sp. | reverse complement strand
ATTCCAGTTGATTTCAGCATCCATTACTCCATTTTCTTCTTTGCTGGTCAACCATTTAAACAGGGGATGTTTCTCTTCTCCTGTTACAGTCACCTTGGCGGCCAGAGGAAAAGTAACTCCAAACTTAGCCTTACAAAACTGCTGAATTTCTTCATTAGCTCCGGGCTCTTGTTTACCAAAGTCGTTTGCCGGAAACCCTACAATGACCAATTTTTCTTTGTTGTCCTCATACAATTTTTCTAGCCCTTCGTATTGTCTTGTATAGCCACATTCGCTGGCAGTATTTACTATTAGTATCTTTTTGCCTTTAAAAGCGGCGAAATCAATAGTGCCTCCATCAATAGAAGGAACTTTAAATTCATAAACTGATTGGGTAGAAGCGATGGTTTCCATTTTTTTATCTTTTGAGGTGGCAGTGGTGCATGCAGCTAGCAAAACAACAGCTAATATTTTAATCATAATTAATTCTTTTTTTGTTTAACAATATTATGGATAGATAGTTCAAATTACTTATTGAAATTCATAACAACCAATATCTGGTTTTAACCCTACTGATCTGGCTTTGCCGTCAAGATCAATCATTAGTGTGGTATTCTCCCCGGCATTTATAGCAGGTGATGTACCTAAAAGCCTAAAGTTAAATTCCCGTTTGCTCGCATCTACCAAAACAAATGAAGGATCTTGGGAAACAATATTACCAGTACCTGACAGGGTACTATTGGAACTATTGTACAAGCAATGGTTAAAACTAACAATAGCCGCTACGCTATCGTCTAGTACAATTTCATCATTTACTGATCCATAATCTCCAAAAATCAAACAGTTGTTAAATGCTGCATTCAAGGGTTTTACCAATCCATTTGCGTCTTTATTGGTAATGGCAAGTACTGGATTTTTATGATCAATAAATAGGTTTCCAAAAGTTACAATGGTACAATGCTTGAAATTGTAATCGCCACCCGCTTCCAGCAATACATTTGCTCCGCAATTGCTGATCAGACAATTGTTTGCACTTATACTACTTCCTGATGCTACAATGCCAGCGTCTGAAATATTGTCAATAATACACTGGTTAAGAATAATTTTTGTGCCAGATCCGCTTGAAGATTCGGCTATTATTCCCTGATAAGCATTTTTGATGACTGCAAAATTCAAAATATTGTTGTTGCTGGTAGTATTGAAGTAAATACCAGGCCAGCTACCGGGTAGGTCGCTATAAACCGGATCCAAACGATCTGCTGCAAAAACGACCCTATCGAGGCTGTCGCCGTTTATTTTCAAAGATCCATTTACCTGAAATGGCGCATTGGCATGGTGAAATATTCTACACCCTTTCTGTATGGTCAAGGTAGTCCCATTATCCACAGATATACTGTCCAAAATTACATAGGGTAAATCATTGACCCACGTGCTATCGGTCGTTACTCTTTTTCCTTTCATGAAGTGCGCATTCTGACCATACGCTTCTAATTGAAGAAACCTACTGTTGCCGTTGTAGCTGATAAGTATGCTATCCTGGACGATGAACGGAAGATTGATTGTTGTAGGGTTAATAGTAACCGAAACAAAAACATAAATGCTATCATTAGGCGCCAATTCTATATTTGAAAAGTTAGCACCGGGTGCACCATCCACATTCATTTTAAAATTTGATGTACTTCCCCCCATTAATTTTATTTCAGAAAGCCTGAGTTTCTGGTCATTCAGATTAAAAATTTTAAACAACTGGGTAATTGATCCTGTGGATGTAAAGACCGTATCAAAATGCAAAGTGTCTTCAGAAAGCGTCAGCAATGCATCTTTGCTGTCAATAAAAGAATCCTTTTTGCAGGCAAAGAATGCCATAAATAAAATAGCGGCTATCCCGGTGTACAATGCTTTCATTGGTTCAAAAGTAATTAAAACATTAAACAGTATATGCTAAAGTAGCAATGCTGAGCGAAGCACCGGGTACTTTTACGATTTCTGACCCACATGCTTCCAGTGTGGCTCCTGTTGTTATAATGTCATCTACCAGCAAAATATGCTTGTTGCTCATGGCGGCAGTATCATTCACCATAAATACGCCATCCATGTTTTGCCAACGGCTTATCCTGTCTTTTTTGGTCTGTGTTTCAGTATGAACTTTACGAATTACAGCCTTGTCATATACTGGTTTTTGCCATATTGAAGCAATGCCTTCACACAATACTGTAGCCTGGTTGTATCCCCTTTTCTTTTCTCTTCTGGGATTTAAGGGAAGGGGCACGAGCACATCTACAGAGTCATAATTTTGAGTTTCCATAAGGTAACGACCAACCAACTTGCCAAGATAGAAACCGATATCTTTATTGCTCCTGTATTTTAATGCATAGATCAGTTTTTCAAGCACGGAATCTTTGGTAAAATAATAGGCAGCACCTGCATTTCTTACCGGCATTCTTCCATAAAATTTTTTCTCTACCGCATTGCCCGGTTGCGATAGAAAGTTGGATACAGGCAGATTGGCAATGCATCGCAGGCAGATTTGGTGATCCTTGTCAATAATATCAGATCCACATCCTTCGCATACATGTGGAAAGAATAAGTGAAGCAGTTCATTAAAAGGAGATAGCATTGCCATGTAGAATAATAATACTGCTAAAATAATAATTGATAGACTTCGTGCACCTGACCGACTGCTACTATTTCTATTCCAAACTTCTGGTTATTGAATCCTTTCTTATTGTATTTTGAAACTATAATTTTTTCAAATCCCAACTTTTCAGCCTCTGCTATTCTTTGTTCTATTCTGTTAACTGCCCGGATTTCTCCATTCAACCCTACTTCGCCTGCAAAACAAATTTTTTGAGGTAGTGGAATATCTTCAAAGCTGCTTAACAATGCACAAATAACTGACAGGTCAATAGAAGGATCTTCCACTTTTAATCCGCCTGCAATATTTACAAATACATCCTTTACTCCAAAATGAAAGCCGCCTCTTTTTTCCAAAACGGCTAACAACAATTGTAGCCGCCTAAGGTCAAATCCACTTACAGTTCGTTGAGGTGTCCCGTAAACACTTTGAGTTACCAATGCCTGAACTTCGATAAGCAGGGGACGCATTCCTTCTATAGTAGCTGCAATGGCACTGCCACTTAATTGTTCTTCTTTTTGAGTAATCAGTATTTCAGAAGGATTGGTAACACTGCGCATTCCGTCACTGGTCATTTCATATATACCAAGTTCTGCGGTACTGCCAAACCGATTTTTTATGGTTCTTAAAATACGATAAGCATAGTGACGGTCGCCTTCAAACTGAAGTACCGTATCTACCATATGCTCCAAAATTTTTGGCCCGGCAATGCTTCCGTCTTTTGTGATATGGCCAATAAGGAAAACAGGCGTATTGGTTTCTTTGGCAAAGCGTTGAAACTCTGCTGCACACTCCCTGATTTGTGAAACACTCCCTGGAGAAGATTCAATAAAATTTGATTGTAGTGTTTGAATAGAATCAATAATAACCAATTGAGGTTTCAATTTTTTAATTTCTTGAAAAAGAATATTGGTCGAGGTTTCTGTAAGCAGGTAGAAATGATCGTTTGCTATTTTTAGTCTATCTGCCCGCAACTTAATCTGTTGCTCACTTTCTTCTCCGCTTATATACAAAGTAGTAATGCCTGAAAGCTGTAATCCTATCTGAAGAAACAAAGTGCTTTTTCCAATGCCTGGTTCTCCTGCTACCAACACTATACTACCACCAACAATCCCGCCTCCCAAAACACGGTTCAATTCCAGATCGGGAGTTAACAATCTATCTTCTGAAGTGGAAGTGACATTATTTAAAAGAACAGTTTTATTGCTTCTCTTTTCTTCGTTATAATCTTGCCAACTATTCTCTTTTTTTTCAGAACCTTTAGTAATTACCTCTTCTACAAATGTATTCCAGGTATTACACGAAGGACATTTGCCTAACCACTTAGCGCTTTCATATCCACAATTGCTACAGAAATAAGCACTCTTTATTTTTGTCATTGGGTAAAGATAATGTACGGAAGAAAAGGACTGGTGAAGTATTAGCGGGAAAGAAAAAATGCAAAGAGAAAAAAGAAAGGCCGGCAAGAATGCCAGCCTCGTTTACTTACTAACCCATTAAATTCTACCACTAAATTACAAATTTGGCCCACATTTCAAAATTAAATTTTGGTCTTGTGAATAACTTTTAAGACCAGATGAGGTGGCTAATTACACCATTTTATCTATTTAATATTTATTACCCAAGCGCCAATTTGGCTTATTAATATAAAAATAATCTGAAATAATGGCATAAATTCTATTTTTCTATTTTTTGCAGGTCACCCAACATTCAATTGGAAATAAATTTGCTACTAATAAGTAAAATGAAACGATGTTATTTCTATCACTAATTATTATAGGTATAAGTTTCTTAGCTTCAAATACTTTGAAGAATAAATTTGCAAAATATGGTCAGATTGCTTTGAATAACCGGATGAGTGGCAAGCAGGTGGCCGAAAAAATGCTAAAGGATAATGGGATTTATGATGTTCAAGTTGAATCCGTTGAAGGTCATTTAACGGACCATTACAATCCGGCTAATAAAACCGTAAATCTAAGCCCCGAAGTTTATGCAGGTCAAAGTGTAGCCGCTGCAGCAGTAGCCGCTCACGAATGTGGTCATGCTGTACAACATGCAAAAGCCTACCAATGGCTACAAATGAGAAGTTCGTTGGTTCCTGCTGTTCAGTTTAGCAGCAATATTGTTCAATGGGTGTTGTTGGCGGGCATTTTACTTATCAATGTATTTCCTATATTACTATTAGCAGGCATTGTTCTTTTTGGGCTTACAACCCTTTTTGCATTCATTACTTTGCCTGTTGAGTTTGACGCAAGCAAAAGAGCTTTGGTTTGGTTGGAGTCAAGCAATATAGCATCCGGCACACAACACGATCAGGCAAAAGATGCTTTAAAGTGGGCAGCTTTAACTTACGTAATAGCTGCCATAGGATCTTTGGTTACCTTATTGTACTACGTCATGACCTTTCTTGGCGCCAGAAACCGAGACTAAGTTGAAAGATAATCTTATATTTCAGTAATTAAATTACCAATTATAATGGGTATCTGCCATCAGAGATTAGCTTAGCTGCTATCCTTCTTCTTGCTTCTTTTGTATTGTAAGGAGCCGTTTTTGTAAATCGTTTAATGCCTAACAACATCATTCGCTGCTCGTCGCCTTCAGCAAAACCATTAATGGCATCCTTTCCATATTTATTGATTTTATCCGACGCATCTGTAAGGTAAGTTCTCACAATATCCATTTCGAAGGTCACCGCTTGTTCCCCCTTTGTGTTTGCAAGTTTCATAACCCGCAATAAGGCACTTTCTGCCACCAACGTTTCAATAGCCATATCAGCAATGTTCATTAATATTTCCTGTTCTGTATCTAACTTAAGCATTAACTTTTGGACTGCGGCACCTGCCGTCATCAAAATTGCTTTTTTAAAGTTGGCAATGATTTTCATTTCATTCTCAAAAGGCAATCCTTCATCATTTCCAAAGTCAGGAATACTCATTAATTCTTTCTGCACATTCATAGCCGGACCCATCAAGTTCAGTCTTCCTTTCATTCCTCGTTTCAGCATCATATCTACAGTCAGCAGCCGGTTGATTTCATTTGTTCCTTCATAAATTCTATTTATTCGGCTATCTCTGTATGCCCTCGAAATGGAATATTCATCACTATAGCCGTTCCCTCCATGTATTTGAACGCCTTCGTCTACGGCAAAATCCAATAATTCACTCCCTACTACTTTCAAGATAGCACATTCTATGGCATATTCTTCAGCAGCACCTAGTAAAGCCTCTGTATGACTTTTGCCACTATCTACTAATTCTACTTCCTTTTTATCTATCCATCCTGTCACGCGATAGAGGGCAGATTCACTTGCCCAAGTTCTAATAGCTATCTCTGCAAGCTTATGCTGTATTGCTCCAAACTTGCTGATAGATTGCTTAAATTGTTCCCTTGCGATAGCGTATTCTAATGAAGTATTTAAAGCCCGCTTGGCACCCCCTGTGGTGGCAGCACAAAGTTTAAGTCTCCCTATGTTTAGAATATTGAATGCAATGATGTGGCCTTTACCAATTTCCCCTAATAAATTTTCTACAGGCACTTTACAATCCTGAAAGTACAACTGAACAGTTGAGGAACCCTTGATTCCCATTTTATGTTCTTCGGGGCCTTGCGTAAAACCTTCAAAGCCTCGCTCAACAATAAAAGTGCTGAATTTGTCCCCATCTATTTTGGCAAAAACAGTAAAAATATCAGCAAAGCCACCATTGGTAATCCAAACTTTCTGACCATTTAATAAATAATATTTTTTGTCCGCACTCAAAATCGCGGTTGTTTTAGCGCCTAATGCATCGCTGCCACTTCCGGGTTCTGTAAGGCCATAAGCGCCTTTCCATTCGCCACTGGCCAGTTTTGGAATGTATTTCTGTTTTTGCTCTTCATTGCCATAGTATAAAATAGGTAAAGTTCCAATACCCGTATGTGCGGAAACTGCAACAGAAAAACTGAAGCCACCGCCCATTCCTTCATTTACCAATGTGGAGGTAATGAAATCTTTGCCAAGACCGCCATATGCTTCCGGAATGGAAACACCCAACAGCCCCTGCATTCCGGCTTTGTCCATAAGAATGGGCATCAATCCAGGTTCAGGTTTGTCTATCCGGTCCACAATTGGCATCACTTCTGTGTCAAGAAAATCTCTGCAAAGCTCCTTTACCATCAGTTGCTCTTCGTTGAAATCCTCGGGAATGAATGTCTCTTGAGCAATAGATTCTTTCACTATCCATTGTCCACCTTTTATTAGCATTGCACCTTCTATTGTTTCCATTTTTTAGAAAATTTAAGTTTACTTATATTGGTTTTATTGAATCCTCTCCATTAATTGATCAGTAAGAATTTCTAATGCTACATACGTTGCGCTGCATGATTTTAGTATAGAATATCAAACATCAGTAAATATAACAACTATTCTTCTTTAAAATTAATACTGTAGATATTTCTACTTTTATAAGCGATACTATTTTTATTTTCAAGTGAACTTATGGTCAGCCATTTTATAACATTCAGACAATCTACATTTCATTACAGAAAGTATGGTAATGGGCCAAGATTGCTATTTTGCTTTCACGGATATGGGAAGGAAGCTGAATCGTTCGATTTTTTAGAGGAAAGGCTGGGAAGTATGTACACCATCATTGCATTGGATGCACCGTTTCATGGTCTTACAAGTTGGAAGCATGAAATGGTAGTTGAGCCAAAGTTCTTAATGGAGGTAATAGAACAAATTATCAAGTTGCATCAGGAAGTTCCTCTAAAAATTTCTTTGTTGGGTTTTAGTATGGGGGGTAGAATAGCATTGTACCTAACCCAGTTGATGCCGGACAAAATAGACCGGCTGGTATTGATTGCGCCTGACGGTCTTCACTTTAATTTTTTAAGGTGGTTGCTAACAGGCACAATGGTTGGAAGCAAGCTATTGTCTTATACGGTTCACAATGGCAACTGGGCTTTGTGGGTAATTGGAAAGGCGGAACAATTAAAGGTTATTCACAAAAGCATGGCGGATTTCGCAAGATTTTATATGGATGATGAGCCGCAAAGATTACTATTGTACCAAAGATGGATTTCTATGAAGAAGTTCAATCCAAATAGTGCCCGGATTAAAATGCAAGTAAAGAAACATGCCATTCAGGTAAGGCTGATGTTCGGAGCATTTGACCGTGTAATTCCTATAAAAGGAGGAAGCCGTTTTCTAAATGGCATAGAAGCTTTTGGTACGTTACAGGTTGTTCAAGCAGGGCATAATTTATTGGGCGAAATACAAGCTGGAAAAATAGTCGATTTGTTTACTAATTAATTCTTGTTTTCTTTTGTTGTCAATGTCAACGATATTTTACTTTCTTCTTTTGCTGCTATTTGTACAGATTGTACTCATGGAAAACTATAGAAGATGGTTTTTGAAGTTGCGCACATTTATACCTTCAAAAAATACGTCTGTCACGAAATTCAGTGTTATCATTCCTGCAAGAAATGAGGCTTTGAATATAGAGCAATGCTTACTGACAGTTCTTAACCAGCAATATCCTGTAGAATTATTTGAAGTGATTGTAGTTGACGATTTTTCTACTGATGATACATCAGCCGTTGTACAAAGATTGCAGCAGCAGTATCCGAACCTGCAATTGCTGCAACTCAGCCAAATGGTGTATGAGAAACAACTTAACAGCTATAAAAAAAAGGCTATTGAGTTGGCTATAAAAAGAGCAACAGGAGATTGGATTGTTACAACCGATGCTGACTGCTTTGTTACCGATCAATGGCTGTTCAACTATGATAATTTTATACAGTTAAATAAGCCAGTATTTATTGCTGCGCCAGTTAAATTTATCAATTCCGGTTCATTTGTATCTATTTTTCAATGCCTTGATTTTATGAGTTTACAAGGCATAACTGCGGCGTCTGTACATCAGGGTATTCACAGCATGTGCAATGGAGCAAATCTGGCTTACAGCAAAATAGTTTTTAATGAAGTAGATGGTTTTAAAGGAATTGACAATATTGCAAGCGGCGATGATATGCTGTTGATGCACAAAGTATATTTAAAGTATCCTGATCGGGTTCAATATTTACATGCTCCTTCCTCTGTAGTGCAGACCTTGCCAATGGCTACATGGAAAGACTTTCTTAATCAGCGGATACGTTGGGCAAGCAAAGCTGATAAGTTCAAAGACAAAAGAATATTTGCTGTTTTGGCATTTATTTATTTCTTCAATTTGTCCTTTTTTTCACTTCCATTTCTAGCCATTTGGCATATTGAAACCTGGTGGTATTTGCCAGTGATGCTGGCAGCAAAAACGATCATTGAATTGAGGTTTATGTTGCCTGTAGCTAAATTTTTTAAAGCAGAGAAAATGTTATGGTGGTTTCCGATTATGCAACCGGTTCATATTATATATACGGTAACAGCGGGTTGGTTAGGCGAATTTGGAAATTATTCCTGGAAGGGAAGAACGGTTAAATAATGTTGTTAATTATTCGTTACCACAACACCTCTGTTGAAGCTTTCTTCTAAACTGATGAATGTTTCTGTTCGTTCTATCCCTTTTATTTTCTGAAGCTCATCATGCAATACAAATCTTAGTTGGTTTATATCCTTGCAAACGATTTCTGCAAACATGCTGTAGTTACCCGTTGTATAATTGAGACGAACGATTTCAGGAATATTTTTTAATTCCTTGGCTACTGTATCATACATCGAACTCTTTTCCAGGTATATACCAATAAAAGCAATTACATCATAACCTAGCGATTTGATGTCTACGTTTAGCTTGCTCCCCTTAACAATACCGAGTTCTTGAAGTTTTTTAATCCTAACATGTATGGTACCACCCGATACAAACAGTTTTTTGCCGAGATCTGCATATGAAATTTCGGATGATTGCATCATTTCATGGATAATCTGGTAATCGAGTTTGTCAAGATTTAATTTTGCGGCCATATTCCGTAATTTTGCTTTAAATTTTTTAATATTATTGGAAATATAATGAATAATTTCTAAAATTTTAAAAATAATATTGAAAAATGGTTAAATAGTGGATCAGACTTTTTAATATTGCACCATATAGTTCTTTATAATACTGTGGGGTGATGAAATTTTTGGCAGACATGCCCTCTTGTCTCGGGGGTGAGGATCACAGGATAAACGTAGTGTAGAGCCGTATATGTAGCAATACAAGTACGACCAGGGTCGACCACTGAACTTTGCGCTATAGCTAACTGCCTCGTGGAGGTTCGACCCCTCCCCCTACAGCACAGCCTCTATCATTTTTCTTTTTTAGAATGATGATGGAGGCTTTTTTTATCACTTGGTCTGAGCATTTTAAAAAATTTAAAGTGGCAGTCAAGCATTTTTAGTCTTGCTCTGTTTATCCTATTGATGACGAAAAATCCAATAAAAGTCATAACGGTTTGATCTTTATTTTGCGCTGAAATTTATATCTAATATGCAGAATAAAGGTGCGAAATACTTTAGAAAATAATCTTTTCTCGCATCCTTTTTTACTGGTTCTTCTGGTAAGAATATTATTATAAGTCAATTATAAAATAGTTCTCCAGTAACTCAATGGAGCGAAGCTTGAATTCAGGCTCAAATATTCTCATTGTTACCAGCTCTTTCAGCAATGGTTGCAAGTTGTCTAAGCCCATTTGCTGTTGAATGATCGCAATCAGATCGCAAACAAAGTATAGTAAACACCCTAGAAAGTGCGGTGATTAAGGTGAAGAACATTGCCCGATTTTGATCAGGAAAAATGGAGAGTTGGCCGGCAAATTCCCTTACCCATTCATGAGCAACGGCTACCAATTCCCTCAACTCATCATTGCCATGGCAAGAGCCGAAGTGCCGAACAACAATCCACTTGTTATTTTGATACTTCAATGCCTGCACTGCCTTTGCATTAGATGCCGTTTTAACCACCCTGATTTTACCGAAAATAACGGTTAGTGCACTAAATCTAAAAGTAATATATTACAACTATCTGATATTCAAATGTCAATTTTCAGAAAGGCAAAATGGAGTACAAGTCGGGTGAATTTTAATTCTTTAGCTTGTTGTGAAGTATGTGGATGCATGTCTTCAGGATAAACAATAAAAAAATTTTTTACATTCAACGACCCAAGCGGTTTTTTGGAAGCATACCCTTTACGGCTCTCTCAACAATCAATTCGGGGCGACGTTTGATCAATACTTTTACAACTTCTATTTTCCGACCACCAGGATAACCAGAATAATTCAAATAGATCTTTTCATCCTTTTTATTACCTGTCAATTTAGCCTTAGCGCAATTGGTTACGAAAATGAAATCTCCACAATCTACGTGTGGAGTGTAGTGCGCCTTATTCTTACCTATAAGAATGGCTGCGATTTTAGCACACATGCGCCCAACGGTTCGATTAGTGCCTTCAACAACGTACCAGTCAGGTGGTATTATCAAAACTCAGTTCAGATTTTTTTTCTTTGCTTACCCGCGGGTGGTGGAGAGATGTTTCTATATATTCAAAGTAGCGCTTTAGATTATTAATCGGTTTTTCCAAAATACCCCAAGATATTATGCTCATAAGCATAAGCAAACCAAACTCCTGCAAAAATATCCACATCGGCGCAACAGTTGAAGGCATCGCTTTATTCCACAAAAAATCTATTCCTCTGCTCTCTGATTGTTTATTAATCCACAACCACAGCTCAGGAATGAAAAGATGGAATAAATATACTCCGTAACTGATCTTTCCAATACTCCTCAGCCATTTATTATTAAGTAAATAATTGAGTACTCTATTGTTATTTTTAAAAAGGCAATAATAAATTAGACATACCGCCAACATTGAATGAACGGTTCTGGCAGGCAGGAAAGAATAATCAAACACTTGAAAAAGAAACAGTGCGATAACTGCAATAAAAATATACCGGAATCTGGGCTGTATTTTTTGTATAATGTCTTGCCTAAATGCTACAGCAAAAGATAAAAATCCACCAATAGCAAACGCATCAAAGCAAGCAGGTGTAAATATCTGCATCCACCAGCCATTGTTTAGAAAAATATAGTTAGAAGAAATGCCAAAGATTAGAAACAAACCCATCAGGTAAGGAAGCCACTTTCTATTAATAAGAATAATTAACCATGGCCATATCAGGTAAAACTGTTCTTCTACTGCAAGAGACCAAAGGTGAGCTACCCTAGCCGGAAAGAATTGTTGTGAAAAAAACAGGTAGTTAGCTGTATAAGTAAAATAATAAACGCCATCCTTTGCAATTGCCGGATCATACATCAACCATAAAACAATCAATAGCAGGTAATAGATAGGAAATATTCGCAGCGTTCTGCGGATGTAAAAGTTTTTAAACGCTGTCCCTCTTGTTGTGGTCTCTGCCTCCACCTGTTTTTTTGCTTTTAATAAAATGCCTGTTATGAGAAAACCGCTCAAAACAAAAAACATATTTACACCCAATGCACCATTAGGAAAAAAGTTGAGTACCTTATTGGTTTCAAACCAATGATGGATGATGACCAGCATAACTGCTATAGCCCTCATACTATCAAACTGCGGAATGTAACTGCTGATCTTATAAACCGGTGCATGTTCACAAAATGGCTTATGCCTGTTAAAAAAAATCAACATTAACAACGGAAGTAAACCTGATAAAAATATAAGATAGCCCGGCTTAAAAGGTTTGTTTGAAGTAAAGTTTATACTTGAATATTCCCTATCGTTTCCGCCGCTATCCCATATATCAGTTGGGTTGCCCTGTCTGTCTTTCGTTTGATACATCCAATAGTTAAGGATGGTATTGTACGGCAGTCCTATTTTAATTCGGAAGGCTCCGTCAATGTTATTAATCTTGGTATATACCACCCCATCTTTTATATATGAGCCGGCAGGCACAAATTGCTGTGGAGGTGCCTGCATATAATTAATCCCCCATACCATATACACCTCCGATGCGTCACTATTAGGATACACAATCTCCTTTTGAAGAATAATTTTATCTTCAGATTTTTTGGTAATAATATAGCCGACAATACAAAGAGAAAATGTTATCAGTATAATGGCAGTTTTTTTATTCATCACCTATGCTTAATAAAGATTGAAGCACTTTATCTGCATCAAAAAAATCTTCTGCAATTTTTCGTGCTTGTTTGCAATGAAAGGAATAATCAGAATTGATTCTTTTTAATTGTTCTGCTGCCTCGTCAATGTTTGAAAAAGTCAACACACCACTCCCCGTTGGAATAATATCCGAAAGAGAAGTGTCCTGAATAACAACAGGCTTACCTGAAGCCATATAATTGAGTGTCCGCTCACTAAACCAACCACTCTTAGAAATTACATAACCATGCTTTGAAACAGACCATTCACCTTTTGAATTAGCAATAAATTTTTGAAAAGCATGAGGCGTTAATGTTGCTTCTAAGGGATCACTTATTATCCAACCATTATTAATAAGTTTTTTCCGTGGAGCATTGGGGCTTCCTATTGCCAGTTCTAACTTTTCATTAGTATGCTTAGGCATTGACATGAAAGGTTTAAACGAAAGAGATTTCATTCCATAAACTTTACCATCATAACCACTTTCCTTATAACTGTCCCACTGCATAACTGTTGTCCAATTTGGATTTGAATAATGGTTTGAAACCTTCCAAAAATCTATGCAAAGTGGTTGTCGTGTGGCTTTCCATGGAAACCCATCATCTGGAATACGGCATATGCTTTTGCCAAAGTTTTCTCCAAAAGTAGCGAAGTGGGTATGTGCTTTTGCACGCTCCATAGCTTTATTGTCAGTTAGATGTTTGATCTGTGTAAATGCCGGATCAGTATCAACCAATATCCGAATTGGCACTAAAGTCCACCAGTCGCGTAATGGATTTACACCTGATAAATTGATTACCATGTTCGCTTTATTGCAAAAAGAAAAAACGGCGGTTTTACTTTTTCCGTACCAGTTAGCCGTATGGTCATCATAGTATGCCCAATTATCGAGCAGGTTGTGAGTGGCAAAAATGTTTTTTATGAACTTAAGTCCATATTGTGGATTTATGGATGTTTTAAAAGTTTCGGGGTTATAACAACCGGCGAAGTCGTCGCTGTCCTCAAGAAATAAAACATCATGACCCATTTGCTTTAACCCCACAACATATTGCAAATGGTGCCAAACCAATCCACCCAAAGGTCCTCTCACAATATATCCTAAAACAACTATCCGCATGTTTTGATTGAGATTGTATTTAAAATGAAATATCCTTAAATGAACAAAGCTGAATTCCGTTTCTTTTTATAGCATCCAAAATCCGCTGATCGCATAATGTCTGCACTTCTATTTTCCGTTCAGTTGTATACATTGTGGGCAAATCATCTACATAGCCGGGATGACAAGCCAATTCCGTAATCCCTTCCGGGATGGCAGAAATAACGTTTTGCAAAGTGTTTACTCCAATGGCCTTGTGATAGGACGAACCGTCGTCAGCCTGTCCATAAAAGTCACCACAGTATTTTACCTTATGGCTGAACCTCCGAAGAGTTACATCTAACTGCTGTGCAAATTCTTTTATGACAGGAAAAATATTTTCTCGTAAATGCACATGCTGATGTGAGTCAATATGTGTTGGTATTTTACCGGTAAGCTTCTTAAATATATCAAGCTGCCGATAAACTTCACCTTTAACAGCTTTTGTATCTTCAAGATTAACAACCTCGTATAAAGCCTTCCATTCTCCATCACTATAAAACCACTCTCCTAAGTCAAGATGAAGCCCTACTCCCAAAGTATCACGAGATTTTAAATAAGCTACAGCTTCATCAACAGCAGGATAACGAACCATTAGGCTGGCACTTGTTACTATGCCCTTTTCATGTGCCTGTATAATGCCAATGTTTATTCCTAATGACTGGCCAAAATCATCGGCATTTACTATCAGTCTTTTTTGGCTCATGCTCCCAGATCATTTAATAGCTTTTGCAATACCGTTTCTGCTTTAAAATACTCTTCGGCTAATTCTCTTGCAGCGTTGCTGTTTTTTTTATAATTGCTTTTGATTTTTTCGAATGCTATAATAATGTCGTCCATTGTTTTAAAAGAATATAGACCTTCACCGGTAGGTATTGCACAATCAAAGGCTGTGTCCTGCGTGATAACAGGACGACCGGCTGCAAGATAGCAGGCGCTTCTTTCGCTGAACCAGCCACTGCGTAAACGAATATTTTGGTCCTTTGCAAAACTGAACTCTCCATGTGAGGCTATAACATAATCCCTGTAAGTCCACGGATTGGTAGTAAATGAAGGCCCGTCAATCAAGTGCCATCCATTTGAAATAAGAAGATCATAATCATCAACCGCAACGCCATATGCAGGGACTTCCGTTCCTGACCCATGTAAAATCTTTTCAGATTTGGTGAGGTTAGTGGCAAGTTCAATTGATTGATTAACTTTTTTTGGCAAATTTATAAACTTTAAAAACTCATGGTGTTTGCTCCAGAAATAAGTTTCTCCCTTAAACTCAAGATCACGGCCACTCTGCCTGTAATTTCCTACTGTTGTAAATTCTTTTTTTGTAGGTTTACCGCTCTGCCACATGTCCATTAACACGGGCTGTCTTGTTTTTGCACGAAGGCGGGGTAATAGTGGTATCAGACAATCAGCATTACCAATATTTTCTCCATAAGTTACTACATCGTCGTGTTCATCCACAAGGTCTTTTACTTTCACATCTCCCTGTGCATACTTTATCTCATGATATACCGGATCAGTACCAAAATATACCAACCGCCCAACATTTAATTCTTCTTGCGCAAAACGGGTAGCTGCCGAAATATTGAATACAAGATCAGCATTGGCCAACATGTCTTCTGCTTTGTTCTTATTTAATCCAAGCCACTGCTTATCCGCTGAAAAGCTGCATCGGTACGCCCACCTGTCCACAACACCAAACCTATCGGCCACTGACTTCAAATACGGTACAGCATAATCCGGATTATCAACCCGCCTTCCAAGTTCGGGATTGTATGGCCAGGTAGAAGTAGTTTCAAAATAATAAACATTGTGACCCAGTCGCATAAGCCCGACAACAATCTGCATATGCATCCAAGCCATACCTGCATACGGATCAGATGCCAGCGTACCAACTACCACTATGTTTAATTTTTTCATACTTTTTTTATAGTTAGGTTAGTACATCGTTGCAGTTTATAAGTCTGCTCATATGCAATAGAAACTTATTTTTATATTACTTCAAAAAAGCTATTTTCTTCCTGATTAGAAATTCTTTATTATGATCACGTACCACTTCTGCTATTTTCCCATTTTCAAGGTGAAGGATAATGTTGCAGGAGTTGAGGGTATCTAACCGGTGCGTAATCATAAACGTTGTTCTGCCTTCCATCAATCTTTCCATTGCTTCCATTATCTGGGCCTCTGTTTTGATATCGAGAGAACTGGTTGGCTCATCAAGAATTAATACAGGCGCATTCTTAATAAAAGCACGTGCAATAGATATCCGTTGACGTTCTCCGCCAGATAATTGCATACCACGCTCACCTGCCAATGCGTTGTACCCATCTTCGTTGTTCATTATAAAATGATGTGCATTTGCTGCCTTTGCTGCGTCCATAATTTCTTTTTCAGTGGCTTCCGGACGACCATAACGAATATTCTCTTTTATAGAAGTAGAAAACAACACCGGTTCCTGCAAGACAATGCTGAATTGTCTACGATAATCTGACAACTTATAATCTCTTATATCGCTACCATCAATACTTATTGTACCCTCCGTAGGATCATAAAAACGCATCAGGAGGCTTATCAGTGTTGACTTTCCTGCACCTGTTGAACCCATTATGCCTACACGATCTCCCGCATTAATCTGGAAAGAAATATTCTCCAATACCTTTTTGCCTTCGGG
>JANMZN010000427.1:0-3880 GCA_031383285.1 Segetibacter sp. | reverse complement strand
TCCCACAACGAGAAAAGTAACTTGTTGGCAGTGGAATTAATGGAGAAGAAAGGTTTGCCATTCAATCATCCTCATTTACATTTTTCGCAATTGTATGGCATGAGTGATCACATTACTTTTAATTTGGCAAAAGCGGGTTGTTCAGTCAGTAAATATTTGCCCTTTGGTCCTATAAAAGATGTCATTCCTTACCTGATGAGAAGAGCACAGGAGAATAGCAGTGTTAGTGGACAAACCGGCAGAGAGTTGGGTTTGATAAAAAAGGAAATAGCAAGAAGGAAAGGTAGGTAGAATAGATAGCCTCCCTAATTTCCCTTTAACATTATTCATTTTTTACGTCATCTGGATACTATACCTCAGCGTGGTTGCTTCGGTATTTTGTTTGATTATATTATTTTCTTACTGCCATTCTATAGAATTAATTTGCAAAAAACTTCGGAAGTTAACAATATCAAAGATTTTTATTACTTTGCCAGTTACTAATAAAAATTAATGATATGATAAAACTACAAGTAATCGGAAATTTGGGTAAAGACTGCGTTGTCAACAATGTAAATGGAAAAAATGTAATTAATTTCAGCGTAGCCCATACCGAAAAGTTTAAAAATGCTCAAGGACAGCAACAGGACAAAACGATTTGGGTAGAGTGTGCATATTGGACAGACCGCACAGCAATTGCGCCATATTTGAAAAAAGGAACGCAAGTTTATGCTGAAGGAAGTCCTGAAATTCGCAGCTATACTACCAAGGAAGGTGGCCATGGTTCTTCACTTAGTCTTAGAATCAGTTCGGTGCAGTTGCTTGGTAACCGTGGCGAAAATCAATCTGGCGAAGGTGGATTTGCCCCTCAGGCTAGTACCCAACAAAATTCTTATAGCCAACCGGTAGCACAAACAGCAGCCCACGATATTACTGAACCAATGGATGATCTGCCATTTTAAGTAGTAACCAAGTATTAAATATTATACAATTCAGAGAGGATGGTGCATTTAATGGGCCATCCTCTTTTAATTTGCACTTTTGAATAACACATTTGCATGAGAAAACTGATTATCGTTGCTTCATTACTGGTCTTTTTTGGTTTTTCCGCTACTTCACAGCGACTGGTAGATTTTGTTAATCCATTTATTGGAACAGGCGGTCATGGCCATACATACCCCGGTGCTTCTTTGCCTTTTGGAATGGTACAGGTTGGACCTGATAACGGTACTTCCGGTTGGGATTATAGCAGTGGATATAACTATGAGGATACAATGATTGCAGGTTTTAGCCACACGCATTTAAGCGGCACGGGAGTGGGTGATCTTTGTGATATATCGGTTCTTCCAATGGTAGGGGTACCGGACACCAATCTGGTAAGAAGCAGTTTTTCTCACAAAGAGGAAAGGGCTAGTCCGGGTTTTTATGGTGTTAGGTTACGCGATTTTAAAGTGTATGCAGAAATGACAGCCTCACTTCGCTGCGCAATGCATAGGTATGCTTTCCCAAAAAGTGATAGTTCTTCTATCCGGTTCAATTTAGGGTTTGAAATCAATACAGATAAAACAACCGAAAGCTATTGGAAAAAAATTGATGACAGCACTTTTGTAGGCTATCGCTTTTCTACCGGATGGGCAAAAATTCAGAAAGTCTTTTTTGCAGTCAGGCTAAGTAAACCAGTTAAAAGCACCACAGTCTTTGTTGATAATGTGCAAAGCAACAATTTGGAAGTGATTGGTAAGAAAGTAGTTAGTTACCTTAATTATAATACTGACAGAGGCGAGGCGATCACTATGAAAGTGGGTATCAGTTTTGCAGATCTGGAAGGGGCAGTAGAAAGCCTTAATGAAATTAGGACATGGGATTTTATTTTAGCAAAAAGAAGCGCTGCAGAACTTTGGGAAAGAGAATTGAGAAAGGTTCAGATCAATTCGCTTGATAAAAAAATAAAACAAATATTTTATACATCCTTGTACCATACGTATTTAGCGCCAACTATTTTCAGTGATCGTTGGGGCAATTATAAAGGTGTAAGAGGCGAAGTATTCAATGGTAAAATGACGATGAGCACCAACTCTCTTTGGGATGTTTTCAGAGCTGCTAATCCATTGCTTACCATTACACAAACAGAAATTGTTCCTTCTATCATTAATAGCTACTTAGCTTTTTATGACCAGCATGGATACTTGCCGGTTTGGGATCTTCATTTTAATGAAACCAATACAATGACTGGTTATCATTCAGTTCCAATTATTGCAGATGCGATTCTTAAAAATATGCAGGGTTTTGATTATGATAAAGCCTACCAGGCAATGCGTAGAAGTGTGATGCAAAATATAAGGGGTACAGAAGCTTTCAGAAACACTGGTTTTTTACCTGCTGATAAATTTGGAGAAAGTGTAAACATTACCCAAGAATATGCGTATGATGATTGGTGCCTGCTACAGGTAGCTAAAAAGTTAAATAAAAATGGGGATACTGCTTATCTAAATAGGCTTTCTGGTAATTGGAAGAATGTTTTTGATGAAGGGTCTGGGTTTTTCAGAGGCAAAACTTTGAAAAATGCATGGGTAACTCCATTTGATCCTTATGAAAGCAGGGTTGGAGGTAAATTTCCATATACGGAAGGAAATGCATGGCAACACAGCTTTTTTGTGCCACACGATGTAGAAGGTCTTCGCCGTAGTTATTCATCAGAAGATGGCTTGGAGTATAAGTTGGATTCACTTTTTACGGACAACACGCCGATAACGGGTAATGTACCACCCGATGTTACAGGATTAATTGGTCAATATGCCCATGGTAATGAACCTAGTCACCATATACCCTACATATACACGTATTTGCAGCAACCATGGAAAACCGCAGACAGGGTAAGAGAGATCATGGCCAAGATGTACAACAATACACCTAATGGTATAGTTGGCAATGAAGATTGTGGTCAGATGAGTGCATGGTATGTATTCAATGCGATGGGGTTGTACCCCGCAAATCCATGTGGTGGGGAGTATGTTTTTGGAAGTCCAATTGTAGACCAAGCAATCATTCTGCTACCTTCGGGCAGTACTTTTCAGATTAAAGCAATTAACAATAGCATACAAAACAAGTATATTCAATCCATCACTTTAAATGCAAAGCCTTATACAAAAACCTATATAAGGCACGAAGACATAATGAAGAGCGGTATTTTGGAAATAAAAATGGGCGATAAGCCAAGCACTAAATATGGTGTAACTTACGCAGATGTTCCGGGAAGTGCCTATTTATCTGCTCATCCTGAATTAATAGCCCCCTTGTTAAAAAAGGAAAAAAAGAAAGAGGAGTTTTAAAATTTATAACCAACAGATAATCCAACTCTGACACCACCCCAAGGTCCATTAAATTTCATTTTTGCAACATTTGGCGCAGGAAATTCGTAATTAAGTTTGGTTAAAGGAATATCCAAGTCATTAATTGCATTTATTATTTTATCCTTATCATTTTGATCTAAGGTATAATTTGTAATTCCTACGAAATTACCATTAGATATTCCCCAATGAGGTCCCGCAATTGACCAGTCAATTATAAACCTATTTTTGATACTCCATTGCGATCCAATTATAACCCCAAGTGTGTGTCCTGTTAGTTTTCCTTTAAAGTTTACCTCGTGATAAGTTTCGTTTAAGTCAGTCGGATTTTCTTTTACTGTATAACCTACAAATAAATCATCAGACTTGAACTGACTAAATCTGTAGAACGGAGCTATATAAAATCCCTGCCCATTTCCTTTGCCTAAATAAAACCTTACTTCGGGTGTAAAAGAAAAATTACTCACCTTAAAAAGATCAATGATACCATAACTGTCTGGGTTGTTATTGCCCATATAGTCCCTTAACAATTGTTTAATTGGTAAGGTGCTGTA
>JANMZN010000421.1:0-2440 GCA_031383285.1 Segetibacter sp. | reverse complement strand
TTGATTTCGTCAATGACGGAAAGTTTGAAGTCGAAACTGACTTCTCTTCCCTTTCTTTTTCGGCAGGGTTCTTTTTTCTGTGTGTCCATAGTGACCAAGGTTTGTTTAATTTTTGGTCAACCTATTTTAGGACGTGACATTAGGTGTACATACTTCCAACGGAGGTAGCCTTACGGTTACTATTCCTCATGGTTTAGGAGCTGTACCTACATTTTTTAGGGCGTCAGCAGCTTCTGTAGGCGCAAAAAATATAGCATATGTTACCGCCACTGCTACTAACATTATTGTTAACTACGATGCCAACACACCTTCGGCTACCAACAATATTATTATTAATTGGGAAGCAAGATTGTAGCATTAGAATGTGGGTCTTAAATTTGGATTTGTTTGTTCTGTAACCCTATACTTTCCACAGTGGTTGGTGCTATACCAACCACTGTATTTCCCAAGTTCTTCGAGGTGTTGCAAAGCGCACCTCTAAGGGAGGATAAATAGAAGTCTACGACTTCTTGTGTTTGAAAAAGACAGAAAAACTAATCATTAAATTCAATTGTCAATGAGCCCTGCAGCCCAAAAAAAATTGCAAAACATACGCTGAGTAGTTAGCATATACGCCTTGGTTGGTTCTTCACCACCCACCCCTTCCCCCCTGTAGCTCCCATTCTCCCCCCCTTGCACCTACAAAATCAAATTATCCATTATCCATTTTCAATTATCAATTATCAATTATCCATTTCGCCTTTGCAGGTGCTTCACCAGCAAATTTTCGTCTGGCGGGGGGCTTTCCATTGCCATCCTAATCGTTTAGACAGGCACAGTGAAAACTTACAATGCCATGCTAAACCCAAAAACACATACCGGCAAAATATCCGGTGCCATGCTAAACCCAAAAACACACACCGGCAAAATATCCAATGCCATTCTAAACCCAAAAACATATACCGGCAAAATATCCGGTGACATTCTAAACCCAAAAACACATACCGGCAAAAAATCCAATGCCATTCTAAACCTAAAAACACATACCGGCAAAATATCCGGTGTCATTCTACCCAAACAGGTTACATTCTTTAAAAAATTTGGTCACACTTATGTGTTAAAGAAATAATGTAAATAATTGTTAAAAACAAATGAATAGTTTTTAATAAATAGATTGCATTTAATATCTTAGTTGTCAACTAAAATTATTTTTTATGATCGATTTATCTCGTTTTTTTCTTGCATTATTTATGGACGAAAAAATTTCTAAACAAGAGTTGCGTGCCTTTACAGATGACTTTTTAAAAAAGCTAGTCGTTCAAAACACAGGTGGTCTTTACAGCGAAATGCTGAATGTAACCATAGCCGCCTACGAAGTCTTTTTTGGTGCTATTGCCGACTTAGATGTTAGGGCTGCTATTCAAAAAAGTAGAACCGCTAGTATGAATTTGGTGATGGATGCTTTTAAGGCTTCTATGCAATCGAGCGGCCTTGTTATAGAAGGGCTTCTTACAAACAAACCCCAACTACAAGAGTTTTTTCCATTGGGCAGGTCTGAATTTAGCCAAATAACATTGGAAAAGGCTGAAACGTTGATGAAGCGCCTTGCCTCTGCCTCAGCTACGCATAGGACTTCTATAGGCGACACTATTGCAAAAGAATTTGAAGCATATCCGGAAAGGTTTAAAGAAGCCCGTGGTGTACAACTGGCAGAAATTGCCAAAGTAGGCGATATGCGCCAGGAAGCAAAAGATGCCCGCCTTGCATTGGCTACTTTAATGACCAAAAATGTATTGCAAATTGCCATGAACAACATAGGCAATCCCGATGCTGCTAAACTGTTTTTCAATCAATCGCTGCTAGAAGATAAAGGTAGCAGCGCAGTTGAAGATACTCCACCAACTCCCCCATCTGTCTCTTAGTCTTTTGCCATAATATAAAGTTTTAATGTCCGCCCCGTATCGTCCGGGACTCCGGCTTGGGTAAAAGGTGATGGTGATATAATGAAGGCAGATTGCTAGGTGTGGTGCGGGTTTACATTTTTTTTGAAAATTATGTCCGGTAAAGATATAATGGCTACAAATTATCTGACAACAACACCTTACGTACACAGCGCAGGGTCCCTTTCAGGAGACCCCCCACGCGGAAGAAAAACTTCCTATCATTATTAAAAAAAACCTGCCCAAAAGGCGGGTTTTTTTTATAGAATTAAAACTAATCTCAGGGCGATAAAGAAATTTCTTTATGCTATTTGCAAAACACACAAATATTAGTAAAACATTACTTGCAAAAACATATTGGTCGTTATCCACCAAATAAAGCATTATTAAATATCCCTTAAAATACATCAGCCAATATTTATTTTTCGCCGTGGTTGGTGTTCTTCACCAACCACTACGCCGATGTCTATGTAAACAAGGTATTGATTAATTTAGCTAATGCTAACAAGCTATTTCTACCC
>JANMZN010000360.1:0-1580 GCA_031383285.1 Segetibacter sp. | reverse complement strand
TTGATTTGTTTGAGCAGTCCATAATTTTTCTCACCCACCATTTGCTTTATAAATTCTCCCCTCAATCTACCGTCGCCATGTTCGCCGCTTAGAGAGCCGTTGTATTTTTTTACCAGCGTAGCTATCTCTTCAGCAATAATTCTAAAAAGTTGGTTGCCTTCTTTGGTCTTTAGGTTTATGATAGGTCGTAAATGCAGTTCGCCACTACCTGCATGTGCATAGTGTACAGCATTTAGTTTATGTTTTTCCAAAATCTTATTAAACTCTGCAATGTATGCAGGCAGGTCGTTTACATCTACGGCAGTATCTTCTATTACCGGCACTGCTTTTTCATCGCCGGGTAAGTTGCTCAACAGGCCCAACCCTGCTTTGCGAAGGGTCCATATTTTTTTGGTATCATCACCAAACAATAAGGGGAAATGATAGCCCAAACCCGCATTGCGCATTGCTGATTCAACTTGTGCAGCAATTGATATAATTTCTTCTCGGGTATTTCTGCAAAATTCAATAACCAAAATAGTACCCGGGTCGCCCTGAACAAAGAAGCGGTTTTTGGTTTGCTCAATATTGTTTTTGGTACATTCCAATATATAATGGTCAATCAGTTCACTGGCACTTGGTCTAAACCGCATAGCAATTATGTTTGCCCGAAGCGACTCGTCAATACTGTTAAAATGCACACACAGCAGCCCCGTTTCTTTAGGCGGCAATGGTTCTATGTTCAGTTTTATTTCGGTAATGAACGCCAACGTACCTTCAGAACCTGCTATCAGTTTGCAAAAATTGAAATCAGGTTGACCTGCGGTAAATGGAGCGGTTTCCAGCAATTCATCTATGGCATAACCGGTATTCCTCCGCTCAACTGATTTCTTGGGAAATTCTTTGCGTATCTCAACCTGATTATCATAGTTGCTTAGCAGACTTCGCATTGTTTTGTAAATATTTGCTTCCAATGTTTCACCTTCACATTTGGCGTGAAACGCTTCTATATTCATTGCTTTAAAAATAGCTTCACTACCATCGCTTAGCAAGGTTTTTACTTGCAGTAAATGTTCTCTTGTACTGCGATAAACAACAGAATTAGAGCCACATGAATTGTTGCCCACCATACCGCCAATCATAGCCCTGTTGGCAGTAGAAGTTTCGGGACCAAACAGAAAGCCATGTGGGTTCAAATATAGGTTCAGCTCATCTCTTATGACACCCGGCTGCACACGAACCCATTTTTCCTCCACATTCAGTTCCAATATAGAAGTAAAATTTTTGGAAACATCTACAATGATACCGTTGCCTACCACTTGCCCAGCCAAAGAAGTACCGGCTGTACGTGGAACGAGTGATGTTTTTTCACTACGGGCAAATGCAATGAGTGTTTTTAAATCTTCTACAGATTTAGGGATTGCAACCGCCAAAGGCATTTCCCGATAAGCCGATGCATCAGTAGCGTATAGGATACGCATGGTTTTATCGAAATACAATTCACCTTCCAGTTCTTTAGCCAATGCTGCGAGCCGCTCATTCATGAAATCGGGGATATATTATTTGCCGCAAAAATAACAAGATTAGCGGACGCTTAGTTG
>JANMZN010000358.1:0-39046 GCA_031383285.1 Segetibacter sp. | reverse complement strand
ACTTGTTGATGGTGTAATCGCTCCTGTTGCAGCATTAATTGTTAATCCAGCTGTAGAGCTATAAGAGCCACCGGCTGTACCAGTAAGTGATACTGACTGTGCTGTTCCAACTGTTTTACAAAATGGTGTGCCAGCATAACTAATAGATGCAGTTGGCAACGAAGTGATGGTTACACTTGTCGTTGCTTGTACTTGCGCACATCCGCCAGCTGCTGCTATTGTATAAGTTACCGTGTAGGTTCCTGCTGTACTTGTTGATGGTGTAATCGCTCCTGTTGCAGCATTAATTGTTAATCCAGCTGTAGAGCTATAAGTTCCACCGGTTGTTCCTGTTTGTGTTACAGATTGCGCTGTCGCTACTGTTCTACAAAATGGTGTGCCAGCATAACTGATAGATGCAGTTGGTAATGCAGTGATGGTTACTGTTGTATTAGTAGAAAATGGTGCACATGCTAAAATAGCTGCAACATCATATGTAACTGTATAAGTACCCGCTGTACTTGCTGCCAGATTAATTGCTCCCGTTGATGAATTGATTGATAAGCCTGCTGTAGAACTATAGGTTCCGCCGGCTGTGCCTGTACGAGTAACTGAAGCTGTGCCACCATTACTACAATAAGGAGAGCCAGCATAATTGATAGTTGCAGAAGAAGCAGCAGTAATAGTTACACTAGTAGATGTTTGAACTGAACCGCAACCACCTGCTGCAGCTATAAAATAAGTAATTGCATATGACCCTTGTGTACTAGTTGCACAATTAATAGCACCTGTTGATGCATTTAATGACAAACCAGCAGTTGAAGAGTATGTGCCTCCGGCTGTACCTGTTGCTGTTACGGTTATGGTTCCTTCGGAAGAACAATGGTTTACACCACCATAGCCAATAGTGCCTGCAGTTGGAGCTTGGGTAATAGTGACGTTGGTTGTTGCTTGTACTTGCGCACAACCCCCTACAGCTGCTATGGTATAGGTGACAGTATAAGTTCCCGGTGTGCTTCCACCTAAATTAATTGCACCGGTCGCACTATTAAAGTTTAAACCCGGAGTTGAAGTATATATGCCACCTGTTGTACCTGTAAGTGTTACTGTAGCTGTTCCTCCATTACAATAAGGAGTACCTGCATAACTGATAGCAGCAGTAGGCATAACAGTAACGGTTATTGTATCTTCAATAGAGGTTACGCAACCTCCAGGCCCTGTGGCGGAATTTGTTATATAGTAAGTTCCTGCCGCACTGGCACCCAAATTAACATTACCATTTGTTGCATTTAAAGACAACCCGACCGGAGTTGCTGTCCAGGAACCAGATGTAGCGCCGGGATACATAGTTGGAGAAATTACTCCGGCACTTGTACAATAAGCAGTAGTATCATATTGAAAACCTGCAATTACACACGGTTCACCTACTGCGAATTCTCCCATGGTTGCAATAGCTGTACCTGTACAAGATGTTGTGGTAGTTGTACCCGAAAGGGTGGTATTACTCCATGTTGCTGAAAAATACCTGGCAACCCGGAGGTTTGCAGTTAGGAGACCCGGATAATTTTCTGCAGTATTCCAGTTGGTAGCCAGCGTGTAAGTAGAAAAAGTGACCCCGCCCGGATTAGTAATAATCCAATACCTCGGAATATTTTTTAAATAAGGTAAAGGAGAGAATGCTAACATAGGATGGGTTCCATCTTCTGCATCTACGGCGATACCTCCACCGGCACCTGATATGCTGGCAAATGAAATACTGACCGGTGCATAATAGATAGCACCGCCTACATTAAATGTACGGGCCAGATTAGATGTTGTAAAATTTCTACGCAATTTACCATATACCCAACCAGTAGATTGAGCAGCGCCGGCTATTGCTCCATTTGTTCCTGTACTCCATTCAAAAGTATTAGTGGTTATTTTACCTAGGGTAAAAGTTAAGGTTCCATTAGAGGTGACATTACTAAGAAGTGTAAGGTCGCCAACAGTTTTATTTACTGTTGCATTGTTAAAAGCACCGGTAGAAGAAATAGTTTGATTGTCGCCTCCATTAAAGGTAATGGTGGTTCCTGTGGTCAAAAATCCTCCGCTTGTCATCAACCAATCACCCTGTACAGAATGGTTAAAGCTACCACCAGTAAATGTAGCAGTACTTAAAGTAAAATCATTTCTTATGATCAATGCCCCAGCCGCAGTTTTAGTACCGGCAGAAGAAATTGTCAGGTTACCATAGCTGGTAATATTACTCACCGATTGTGTTGAACCATTATATGCAACTGTACTCAAACTGTCGAGATCATATGTAGTAAATGTAGACAACGTATTGGTACCGCCTATTTGCATAATCGCGTCTTCTGCAATCAACAAAGTCCCTAATCCAGCATTTTCTGTAAGCGTATAAGAAGATTGATTAAAGATTCCCGCAGTAATTTGCAAGTTTATAACATTTGAAATACTTATGGTCAGCGTTGCGGCAATCCCACTAGCTTTTTCTACCTCCAATTCAGCCAAACCATAATTGGCAACGCCGCCTATATTAGATGGCAAACTGCCGATCATATGCATTGTTCCTAAAGTATTATCAAATGTACCATTGTTCAAAAAGTCTTTTTCCACATTATAATCTTCTACAGCAGTGATTACTCCTGATATAGTCAGGTTATAAAATGTTGTAGTAGAGCTTCCGGCAAGTGTTCCGGCCCCGGAAAGCAAATTAAAAGTTGAAGTACCCCCATTTAATGTACCATCACTTTGAAAATCACCAGCCACATTATAATTGTAAGCTCCTGCATTGAAGATTCCAGTACTAGTAACATAAAATGTACCACTTAATGACCAATTGGAAGCGGGAGAAATACCTACAGTGTTGGATGTGATTACATCACCCAAAGCATTGGGTACCCCTGTAATGGTTATGGCGGCAGATCCTCCAAACTCAATTACACCTGTGCTGGAGAAAGTAGTTCCTTTCAATTGAATGGTTTGTGGCGAAGTCGGAAAAAAGTCAAGCACTCCGGTACTGGTTACAGTGCCATTGTTAGTAAAAGAACCATAAAAGGTAATGTTAGCAACACTACCGGTAAAAATACCTCCAACTCCTACATTGAATGCAGTATTGATAATTAAATCTGTACCGGGGTTCACCCCTGCCGTATTATTTATATTAAGGGTATTTATAGTCAAGGAATTGGATGTAGTAATAACAGGTGAGATGTTACCATTAAAAGTAACTATATTAAGACTAGTTAATGCAGGTACATCAATTGAAATGTTTTGCAAAACTGTTCCTGACATAGTAACAGTACCACCGACAGCCCAGCTTCCGTTATGAGTCACATCGCCACTTAGGGTCATATTATTGGTAACGGTTAATGATGCACCAGGCTGAATAGTAAATGTACTGTTGGCATTCATATTATCGCCTGTATAAGATCCCCCAATATTTAAAATATTAAAGGTAGTAGTACCCGTAACTGTATTTGCAGGACCTATTAAATTTACTGTGCTGGTAGCAGGGGTAAATGTCCCTCCGGTAGTCCAGTTACCTGCAGCATCAATATTAAATGCGCCTGCATTGAATGTAGCACCACTATTAATATTTACATCACCATAAACCAATCCATTTGAAACCAATGATTTTGCCGTAGCTCCTCCGTTTGAAAAAGTCAAATTGCCATAGATTACACCATTAACTGATTGCGCTACAGTACCATTATAATTAACGGTACTTGCTATTGCCAGATTATAAATGTCATAGTTTGATGGGAAATTAGCAGATCCTCCCACAAACAAAGTTGTTCCTGCAGCCATGTTTACAGTACCTCCATAGGGAGAACGGTTTGCATTAAAGGTACTTAGGCTTAAATCGCCATTGGATAAAGTAAGACCTCCTGCCAGTGTTAAGTTACCTGTTAATGTGGCTTGTCCGGTCTTGTCAATAACAAGGTTATTAAAGGTAGAAGCAGAAATGTTTTGTGCAGCTGCGCCATTCATGGTTACTGTACCACCATCATGAACAAAGGAACCTGAATTGCTCCAATTACCTCCCACTCCAATACTGATATTGGAACCGTCCAAAATACCGCCTGCACTAATGGCAACATCCCCTACAACTGTTAAGGCGGCTAATGCATCCATTTCACCCGTAGTAACAGATAAATTTCCGGAAATGGTTGCTGCACTATTTAGTGTGGCAATTGCTGTACTGCTTACAGTAACATTGTTGTAGTTCACTGCTGCCATTTCCTGGTTTACTGAACCATTATAAGTAACTGTTCCCGAACCTTTCGCAAATGTGCCACTGACATAAATAAAATCCCGGCCAATTCGCAAATTAGCCGTTCCGGTTATGTTGATATTGGCTAAACCGGTTTCTACTAGGTTACCGGCAATGGTAATAGAACCATTGGTAGAAGCCATATTAATCCTTCGATTGTTGGTTCCATCACTCATTATAAAATCTCCGCCAACACTCATTGTCCGGCTATTTACATTAATTATATGGGTAATGGTAGATGTCCATGTTCCTGTAATGTTACCGGATACGGCCATGGAACCTCCAGAGCTTAGCGATAAATTTATTGCTGCTACCGGACCAAACTGAATTGATTTAGCAACTGCTGCTGTGGTTACAATCGGGGCAAAAGTATATGCCTGATATCCTAGTAATGCAATATCATTTGCGGATGGTGGCCTTGAAGCTGTTCCCTGAACAACTGTCCAGTTAGCTGCAGTGTTCCAATCATTACTTACACTTCCATTCCAACTTACTACATTTAAATCATCGGACATAGTCCACTGATAGTTCATATTGGTAAGCCCCGTCTGTTCTACATAATTAGACGTTGTATTATTACCGCTTTTTCCAGCATTGGTCCAGGTTGATGCAACCTTATTCCAAAGTTTCATAGCCGTTTCATCATTGCCATTAAGCTCCACGTCTTCATAGTGCAACCTAAGTGTAGCAATATAAGCACCCCCGGTTACTGTAATATCATAAAGTCTATTGGTACAACCACCAAAAGGAAAACTTCCAACTGTTCCTGAACTAACGCTAACCAACACATTGGTAATGCCCGTAGCAACTGAAAAATTTATGGTATTATCAGGCCCTTCAAATGCATAAGAAACTCCGGCTACAAAAACATGGGTTCTTTGAATGTTTCCCATAATTATTCCGTTCCCGGTCCTGGTAGTTGTTATGGTAAGGGTATTTGTGCGGGTAAACATTTTACCCATTGTCATATTTACTGTAGCAGCAGATACATTGTTTTGCAATGTCATGGTGACTGCAAAAGAAGTTTTATTTAAAGTAAGGATATTGAATGTGGTAGCCCCATAAATATTACAATTAGTACCCCCAGTAAACTGAACGGTACTGGTACCTGCAGTAAAAGTGCCATAATTGGTAAAATCTCTTTTAATTGTATGAGTAAAAGTACCTGCCAGAAATGTGGCACCTGTATTAATGGTTATACTACCGTTGACCGTAAAACCACTGGTAGATGTATATATAGAATTAGAAAAGATTACATGATGAAATGTACTGCCGGCAAGCGTTTTCGGAGTAACTGAATTAAAATGCACTGTATTTGGAGTAGTGCTGGTAACATTTAAAGTTCCTGCAGTTATTGTATAATTGCCGGCGATTCCCAATACGCAATTAGCAGATAACTGTAATGAAGTACCATTAATAGTAACATGGAATAAGTTGGCTGTGCCCGCAAATACGCTGGTAGATGTAAAGGTAACAGTACCGGCACTTGCAGTCAGACTTCCGGTTACTCCCAGGTAATTAGAAATATTGAAGTCGGTTGCAGTAGTAACAGATCCTGAAACATTTAACCTAAACAGGTTCAGAATATTACTATTAGTAATGGTTTTAGAGGCGCCGGTCATTGCAATAGAACCGGAAGTGGCTGAATATGAAGCAGCAGCATTTACTATCAGGTTACCGCCCATTACTATAATAGCAGTTGAGCTAACTGTACCACTAACAGTAAAATGATTTAAGGTATAGTTAATACCGGTTATTGTTTTGGTTGCTCCACTCATGGTTAATGTACCTGCAGTTTGCGAAAATCTGCCTACACCTGTAGTGGCCAGGTTTCCAGAAACTCCCATTGAATTTACTGCAGTAGAGATCCCATTTCCCGTAATAGTAACATTGAAAAAACTAATCGATCCTGATCCGCTAATCGTTTTACTAGCCCCTGCAAAAATTACGGTACTTGTTACTGGTGTATAAACTCCATTGTTTATCCAGTTACCATTAACAGTGTATGTACGAGAGGATGCACTAAAAGTAGTAGAAGCACCAATTGTAACATCGCCTTGAAAAGTAATATTATTTAAAGGGGAATATAATATACTGGTAGCTGAACCAAGGGAACTTGTAAAATTACCTTTTACAGTAAATGCTGTACCGGGCATTGTTTTAGTAACAGCCCCGGAAGTACCGCTAAAAATTAGGTTGCCGTAAGTATATGAAGAAATGGTTTGTGCGTTTCCATAGTATTCTACTGTTGAAGTAGTACCTAAAGTTACTGTAGCAAAATTTGCAGGAAAGGCAACTGTTCCGCCCATTCTGAATGTTCCCCCATTGGCAACACTGAATATTCCTCCGGCAGCTCCGCCACCATTTCTTTTCAAAGTATAAGTTAGCAAATCAAAGGTGACCCCTGCATAAACATATACATTTCCCCAACCAGATTGGTTGTTGTACATATCATTCATGTTGGTAGCCGGCGATTTTACTCCTGACCCGGTAAGTAATAAAGTAGAATAGGTCAAATCTCCGATTGTCTGATTGCCCATAGCTGAATATTCTACCTTACTTCCGCCTTTTGTACTGGCTATAGGGGAATAATTAAGCGCATAGGTGGCGGCCAATACATTCAATTTTCCACCGGAATTCACTGTAATAGAACCGCCGGTAACTCTAGTTGTAGCAGTTGGTGTTAGCGTTCCATTTACTGTAATACTTCCACTCATATTGGTCAGAAAAGTTACTGTGCCGCCTGATTTTACATTCATTTTTTTCCAAGCTGTTGTGGAAGTACCGCTAATGGTACCGGCAACAGATGCAAAGGACATTACTGATCCTGCTTTGGTAGTAAAGGAACCATTATTGATAAAATTCCCATAAATGGTTGTTGTCTTGTCATGAGTCAATGTTCCATTGCTGTTAATGGTTATAGATCCATTAACCGTCGTAGTATTTCTAATTTTCAGGGTAGAGGCTTTTACCCCACCTATTGTAAGCGACTTACAATAGGAAGTGTTTGTGGTTTGAGGCTGATTACTACCTGTAAAATTAGCATCCCCAATAATTACATCTTTGGTAGTTGATGGAATACCATTGGTCCAATTAGATGACTTATTCCAATCAGTACTTGTGGTGCCCTTCCAGCTAGTGGTTTGTCCAAAGGAGAAAACACTCGTTAATAGGAAAATTACCAGTGGCGCAATGCCTTTTAATGTAGATAAAATTTGTTTCATCGGATTTTTTTTGCCCCATTTCGGGATTTTACTCCAATGAAAAACGATTGATGGATAGTATTTAGTATTAATTATTGCTCAAAAGCAAAAAGAAATGCTTCCCATTTTTGGACAATTTTCATGAATGGGATAAAGTCTTCCCAAGTTGAACTATTGCCCAATAAACACCTATTTCATTTTGGAAAAAAAATGTTTCAAATTTTGATTTCCTAAGGCTTTTAAATACTATGTGGTGTTTTTTTTACGTTCCTAAATTTTTTTTGATAAAAATTCGAATAATTGTGCTTTGTAAAATAGAAATAAGTGATAAAAATAGACTGAAAGTTATTTTTTCTATATTATAATAGTGAGACATAACCTACAACTATTTTTAAGCGTACATAATCAACACAAAACGGCATTTCTAAAGTTTAATTTCAATTTTTTTTCAAAATAATAACTTGTAAATGAACATTGCTTTTCAACAATCAAAATACTTTCAAAACAAAAGTTAATCTGAGATAGGCAATAGCCCAAAATCAGTACATAATGAAGTACAAATTCCACATTTACTTTACAACAATTATTTACTTTACCTTTAACAAAATCTTTTTAACCATTCCCAAATATGTATATCCATTCTATGGATTATAAATCTGCTCAACAAAAGTGATTGTGAAGTGTAATATTTGGGAACAATGAAAAAATTACTACTATTCATATTATTTGCTTCTATTTTCATTCAGGTAAAAGCTGACCACATCACAGGAGGTGAGTTTTATTATACTTATTCGTCAGGCCCAAACAATACAATCAATTATAACATTACTTACAAATTGTTTATGACTTGTAGCAGTACAAGGCAATTCAACGACCCCTCCTATTTATCAGTTTTTGACCGGTTAACCAACCAAAGAGTGGCAGATTTTAATATCAATCTCACCAATACAGAGGTCATAAGCATTACAAATCCTGACCCTTGTATTACCAATCCCCCATCGGTATGCTACCGGGTAGGATACTACAATTTTACGCTTACGCTTCCGGCAAGTCAAAATGGCTATTTGCTTACTTGCCAGGTAAATTATAGAATAGACAATATCAAAAATCTGGAAACGGGATACCCTAAGACCGGTGCTACTTATACTGCTGAAATACCTGGAAATACGCCAGAAATAAATGCCCCATTTAATAACAGTGCAAAGTTTACAGGCAGTGATTTAGTAGTGGTATGTGCAAGCAACAGTTTTGTTTACAATTTCGGGGCAACTGATCCTGATGGAGATACGCTACGCTATAGATTTTGCAATGCATACAATAGTGGAAGTTCTGGCACCCTTCAATCACCGCCCCCACCTCCACCCCTTTATTCTGTTCCTTATGGCAACTCATTTACAGGTACTGAGCCTCTAGGTCCAAGTGTTTTAATTGATCCTTTGACGGGTATCATTTCTGGCATCGCCCCGGATATAGGTGTATATATTGTGACCGTATGTGTAGATGAAATTCGAAATGGGGCGGTTATTGCTACTCAAAGAAAAGACTTGCAAATAAATATTGCTCCTTGCAATATTGCCAAAGCAGTTCTACATCCAATCTATAGGTTATGTAAATCCTCTAAAAGTATTTCAATATCAAACCTTTCTTCTAGCCCATTGATCACAAGTACAAATTGGGAAATACTAGACAGAATTGGAAATGTAATGTTTACAACTGCAAGTACAGTTCTCAATTACACATTCATAGACACAGGAAAATATTTTATTAAGCTGGTAATAAATAGAAACGGTAATTGCAGCGATTCTACCACCGCTCCAATACTCGTTTATCCAGGATTCGTGCCTGGCTTTTCATTTAAAGGCATCTGCATTAATAATCCAACGACATTTACAGACTCCACTATAAGCACATACGGCATTGTAAACTCATGGAACTGGAATTTTGAGGGTGCGAATAATGCTACCCAACAAAACCCAATTTATACTTTTAATACAATTGGAAATAAAAACGTTAGCCTTATTGTTACTAATACCTTAGGCTGCATTGATACTATTACTAAACTTGTTCCTATAGTAAATGAACCTCCTATTTATTTAGGCTTTAGAGATACGTTGATTTGTACCGAAGATCCTACCACACTTTTAGCAACTGGTAGTGGCACTTTTAGCTGGTTGCCCAATTATAATATAATCAATGCAAATACAGGATTACCAACTGTTACCCCATCCATTACAACTACCTATACGGTTACCATGAACGATAATGGTTGCATTAGTCAAGCATTAGTAAATGTTCGGGTAACAAATCAAGTTGACTTAACCATTATGAATGATACCATCATTTGCAGAGGCGATCAAATACAATTACGAACATTTTCAAATGCTTTTGGTTACAATTGGACTCCCCAAAGTGCATTCATAAATAATAAAGTTCCCAATCCAATCGTTTATCCCTTGGATAGCATAACCACCTACAACCTTGTTGCGAATATTGGGTCATGTACAGCGACAGAAAAAGTAGTAATATATACGGTACCATACCCAACAGTAAATGCAGGAAAAGATACAACCATTTGTTTTAATGGAACTGCACAACTCAGAGGGTCATCCAATGTAGATAGCACTAGTTGGGATCCGGGGATTTGGTTGTCCAATACTACCAATCTGAATACTACAGCCAAACCAAAAAACACAACAACGTACTATTTATATGCATATAACAAAACAGGCTGTCCCAAGCCTTCAATAGATGATGTAACTATAGAAGTATTACCTGAAGTAAAAGCCTATGCAGGAAAAGATACTGCTGTAATTGTTGGCCAAACACTTCAATTGTTGGCTTCCGGAGGAAGCGATTACCACTGGTCACCTGCAACAGGTCTAAGTACCACAAATTTTCCAAACCCTACTGCAAAGTACACCGCAACATCTTCAGGGATCAAATACAGCGTAATTGTAAGAAACAATCAATGCATTGATACAGCTTATATGACTGTTAAGGTTTACAATACTGCCCCTACTATTTTTGTGGCTTCCGCATTTACCCCAAATGCAGATGGCAAAAATGATGTATTAAAACCAATTGCTGTAGGTATTAAACAAATCGACTTTTTCAGGATTTACAACAGATGGGGACAGGTCGTTTATACAACGTCTGTAAATGGTGCCGGTTGGGATGGCAGAACAAATGGAGTTTTACAAAACACAGGCACTTATGTTTGGATGGTAAAAGCAATTGACTATAACGGAGTACCCTATTTTCAAAAAGGAACTGCGACTTTGTTGCAATAAGTAGAAAAATCCTTTACTTTAATTTTTCCTTCATTTTAGATTTAAAGTCATCAGAAGCTTTTACAATAGGTTCATTTGATGAAAAAAATGCTTGAAGCGATTCATCTATTTTGCCGGATTGCTTTATGAAATTCTGGCAACACTTACAAAATAAAACATGAAATCGCATTTCAAACTTTTCTTTCATAGAAATCTTTTCTTCTTTGCTTTTAAGGGCAAGTAGCGAAGCTTCATTACAATTATTTAATATTTTATTTAAATATCCCATATTAATTTAAAACTCCTTTTTTTTCAAGGCAAGTTCTCAAAAGTGTTTTTGACCTGAAAATAATTACCCAATAATTAGACGAGGTAATATTATGTTCCTTACAAATATTTTCAGTTTTTTCATTATCAATGTATTTTGAAACAAAAACTGATCGAAGTTTAACTGGCATTTTCTCCAGGCAAATAGCCAAAAATTGCTGAAACTCTTTACTCATCAAATACCCATCTGCTGCTGTTGAAAAATAATTTTCACCTATTTTTTCGGTCCACCTGCTATAATTATCCTGATTAAAAAAAGCGCCTTCAAAAGATTCTTCTGTTTTATCGATATAACTGGAAAAGCTATCAGCTAACTTCGGCTTCCTGTAAAAATCTATTATCTTATTCTTTAAGATAGCCATTAACCAGGTTTTTTCAGAAGCAGATCCATTATAGGTTTCCCGGCTTTTATACGCCGACAAAAATGTTTCCTGAACAAGATCTTCAGCTTCTTCTCTATTTCCTGTTTTATGAAAAGCAAACGCAAACAAATAGTCGGTATAATTATCTACCCAACTATTATAATTTAGTCTATTTGCTTGCATGCTTTTTTAATCTTTAATGACAAAACAAATATATAGGAAAAGGTCAAAAAAAAACAAATATATAAAACTCAAGCATCCAAGAAAACAAGAATAGTTACTTGAGATTTCATTAATGAAAAATCGGTTTTCCCAAAAAGTTTAAACTAAAAACTAAGATTTACACCTAGGTTAAAACCAACACTTTGAGGAACAAACCTACAAACGCCTCCCACGCAGATTAAGCCGCCCCTTTGTCGCCCATAACTTGCGGTAATTCTACAAGCCCCCTTATTATAGGAAGTCCCAACATTGTAAAAATGAATCCTTTTTGCTTGCTCAGTATTGCCGTAATTGTAAAGATCCAAAGCAAAAACTGACCAAACAGCATTAAAATTAAACTCAACTTGAGCCGCAGCCCAATTATCAAATCCTCCTTCTGCCCATTGGTGTTGGAGTTCGCATCGTATAGATTTTGATTTATTAAAGCGAAGCGTATTATCAATGACAATAGTATTCGCTTTTACTTCGCCAACTGCTTCTTCTACAAAACGAATGTTGTAATATTGGTTGAGGTAAGTAACCACAGAGGACCATTTACTACTCCACTTTTTGCGAATTTCCAGGCTAATATCTTGGTAGTATTTTTGGCCGAATGCTAATTTCGGTGCCTCATATTTTCTATTAAGTGCATCATATTTTCCACTAAGTCCATGCCATTGAGCATAGTTAAGAGAAATGTTTGTTCCGAATTTTCCTCCAAGCGGTGTATGCTTTTTAAATTGATAGAAAATGTCAAATTGCCCCCCAATTTCTCCAGCCTTATTTCTGTTGGGTTCAAAACTAATATTTGGCTGGGCTGCATATACATAGATATTGGTGAGGGCATAATCATATTGCTTGGTTAAAGCAGGAACATAATTTAAAAACCCTTCGTTGTACACATTGCCCGACAAATTTCTTTGAGAATAGAAACCAAAGTTTTCGGATCTTCTTAAATTAGCAGTAACACCAAACCCCTTTTTTGTAAACCCGAGATTAATCAAATACGCATCTCCATCAAATTGAAGGTCAGGCCTCAAATTATTAAACTCCACCAATGCATCTTTAGATTTAAATGCATATTCCCAATCAGCAGAAAATCCGCCAGCCGAAAAATCTCCTCTAAGAGAAGTGAGGTAAGTATTGTTGTTTAATGAACTTAAGTCTGTAACCACTTCGTTTCTATTTACATAACTTAGTCCTAACCCAAATTTCACTTTTTTGATTTTTAATAATGAGGAAATTTCCGCATCACCGTTTATTCCACCAACCACCCCATCGCTAAAATCGAAACCCAATCCATTGCGTTGCTTACCATACAAACCGGTTAAATGAACTGACTCTAGTGGCGAAAACTTAACCATTCCACCAACAACAGAATTGGCAATTCCTAATTGCCTGTCTTCCCAACTTCTAAAAACCAATCCACTTCCAAACTGACCATAAAAATGTCCTACGGTTACGTCTAGTTTAAGTTTATCATTTTTATAGTTTAGGTAATAGTTTCCAAGATTTGTTTTATTTAACCGGGGTGAATAATTAAGCAATGCTTTGGGCTCATAAGATTCAAACTGAACACCCGCCGTCAGGTTATTTAATTTATAGTCTAATCGAAAGTAGCTATTTGATCTCAATCTGTTTCTTGCTTCAATTTGCTCCAACTTTATTTTAGCATCATCAACATACCATGCAGCATTTGTCTCAAGGCTACCGCTTAATTGACCTTTAGCATAAAATGTACTACCCGCCATTAATAATAAAAGTATTTTTCTCAGGTGCATCTCTTATTGATTGTCTTGAATAATTTTATACAATTGGTTTTCATCACCTACTACATATCCCAAATGGCGAAATATTATTTTACCATTTTTAACTACAACAGTGTATGGAATGCTTGCTATGTTCAAAGCTCTTTTTAGGTCCTGGTTTTTATCTAATAATATAGGCATACTCCAGCCTTTGCCATTAATTAATGGCTGTACTCTTTTAGTTGTTCTGCTATCATCTTCAGAAATAGCATAAAGGTCAAAAGCCAATTTTTCATGCCAGCCTTCTAAGTTATCGTTGATTACCGAGAGTTCATTAATGCATGGAATACACCACGTTGCCCAAAAAGACAACACAACCAACTTACCAACTGATTCATTAAATTTTTGGGTTTGAAAATTATTGCCATCGAGTGTCGCAAGTTTTACATCGGGTATTTCTTGAGCCAACAATGAATGGAAAGAAAAAAAAGAAACCAATGCTAGTGAAAAAAATTTAGTCATAAATATTCCATTTAAAAAATAGTAGACTCCACAGTTGAGTTTTCCTTACAAAAAAATTTTATTCTTTTTTTTGTAAGGAATATCTGCTTTTGCCGTAACTATTCAGAAAACAAAATAAATGAAACAGCTAAAAAACACCTACCTACTGATTTTAGGTACATTATTTTTTCTATCGTGTACAAAAACAGAATCAGATTTTACAGCACCCGCTCAAGAAACAATTAGTATCAGTTCAAGCACTACAAATGCCAGTACTACAGATTCTGTAACTTTTACAGTTATATCATCTATCAACAATACCAATGTAACTGCTGACAGCAAAATTTATGTAAATGGCGCATTAATAACAGGAAATAGATTTACGTTTCTTGCTGCAGGTAATTTTGGGGTTTATGCTACCAAAGGAACCCTCACCTCAAATGTAATTACGGTAAGTGTAACTGCAGTTGCACCTAAGAACTATAAACACCATGTTTTGGTAGAAGAATACTCCGGAACCTGGTGTGGCAATTGTCCTAGGATTTTGTATGCAGTTGATTTATTGCATCAACAAACGGACAAAGCTATTGTAGTAAGTACCCATTTATTTAATGGAGATCCATTTATAAGTACAGATGGAAATAACCTTGCAGCGCAGCAGAGTGTAAGTGGCGTCCCAAATGGCTATATTAATCGTACTATCAGCTGGACAGGACCACAAGATCAAAATGTTAATCAGGTTATCAGTACTATACAAGCATCTTCCGAAACCGGTATCGCAATAAATTCAACAACAACTGGAAGTAATATAACGGCGAATATAAAGATAGGCTACGCAAATCCTATAGCCGGAACAGCCAAGGTTACCGTTTATCTGGTAGAAGATAAATTATTTTTTACTCAAAGAAATTATTCTTCTACACTTTATGGCGGTCAGGCAAATATTCCAAATTTTGAGTACAACGGGGTTCTAAGAAAAGTAGTGAGCAGCCTTTTGGGAGACGATATCCCAACTTCGGGAATCAGCAATGCTAAAGATTATACTTTTGGTATCCCATCAAATATATCCAACATTGCCAATGCAAAAATAGTAGTATTGGTATCAAACGCTGCCGGAACAGTTGTAAATGCGCAAGAAGCAAAAGTTAGTGAAAACAAAGACTTTGAAGTGCTGTAATAATATCCAAATACTAAAACTGCCTGCTCATTATAAATGAACTGGCAGTTCTTTTACTCTCAATTTTTTTCCAGAATTTTTTATCAATACCAGAAATTATTGAAACTCAATATAACCTTAACCTAAAAGAAAACAACACGAAAATAATTGAAGAATATAAAAGAAAAGGTATTCAGATAATACCAAATAGCAAACTATCGTAAAAGCAAGTTTAAAAATCAGGAAACAACAAATGAAATAATCTTACAAACCCTTTAGAAAGACGCTGAGATCCACAATGGTTATATCTACCCAAGTTATGACAACATTAAAGTTTAATAAAAAATCAATTTTCGTTAGCGTTAAGCCTGTATTCTCTTTCCAATTTTTTTGTGTGAAGGAAAGATTTATACGACATATAAGCTACACCATTTTGATGGTTTTCTTTTGCAATCTTGTACATTATTCTAAAATGGCGTGCAATTGTAAACTGAGCCTTGAAAAATGAAAATCCAGGTTCGTAAATATGGGCCGGTTCTGAAGCCGCTCCGTTAATTTCCAGTATAGAAAAGTTAATCCCCTTTTTCAAATCATCAATACAAGTGCAACGCAAATCAAATCTTCCATAGTAAAACCCATCAATGCGCTTGCTCAATTTATCTATTGTACTTATTAATTGCTCATCGATTATACGGTTGTAATTTATAAAGGTGGCACCTAAAACATGATTGCCGTAGGGTACCAACAATTGCTTTTCGCCTTTTTGTAATACGCTGGAAAAATTAATTTGATTATTCTTCTTAAGTCTTTTATACTGCAAAAAGCACCTGTCATTTTGCAATATTAAATGCCCAATTGTTGAATGACCATCACCGGTGATACTTAGTAAACGTTTTAGCGTAACAGAAACAACATGACCTTTTTTTTCATTTGGATTTCGATAATAGAAAACACTCAATTCAATTGGATAACTTACATAGGCCTGGACCAGAAATGAAATATTCATTTTAGCTTTGTAATACTCAAGTTCCACTTTATTGTATAATATTTTTACACCCCATCCACGTTCACCCCTGTCTGGTTTTGCAATGATTGGAAATTCTATTGATGCATTTTTTATTTGTTGGTAGATGTGCTCTATTTTATCCTCTGCGTGAACCAAAATAGTTGATGGATAATACTCTTTAGGGATCAATTGAAAAATGCTCCATTTACTAGTAAAAAACATTCCTCCAGTTTGCATAGTTGGATTAACTGCGGAGAAGAAAAAGAAAGACCTCGCTTTAATAGACAAGTATAAAAAATAAAAACTAACGGGAAAATAAACAAGCCATAAAGGCCAATACTCCCAACTAAAAGTTACGATATAAAGCCTACGCAGTTTGTTATATACAGGATTAATTTTCAAACTAAACTTAAAAATAATCTCTACTTAACATGGCATTGCAATAAATAATTCAACATTAAAAAGCTACAAAATCGTAAACCTCTAAAGTATAAAATTTTACAGGATCGAAAAAATGTTTCAATTCGATTATGTTTTCCTTGTATTAAAATATTAAAAATTCCAACTTAATAAATATTAAAATCCAAACCTCGTACCTATCAAAAATGAAAATGCTTTTGGCCGACTTTCCTGGACTGCTACATTTGCATACCAGTAAGAAGCATCCACATAAATAGTTTGTAAAATTTTTGATTTGGTAAGATAACCCAACCTTGTGCCAACTCTTGAAAATATCCCACTCATCCTTGTTACTTCCTGATTAATAATACCTTTACTATTGTTTATTAATAGTCGTGGTTCTCCAATATTTGCATAGCCTGCGCCAATATATGGAGACGTAAACAATTTTCTGGATTTGAATATTGGAAAATTTCTGCCAACATTTATTCCAGCTAAGAAAACAGAACTACTTGTATTTTGAAAAAGAAAAGCTGAACGATCATCCCTAATTTGTTGATTGTATTGCACTGCATTAAAATCTAAAACAAACTGTACAAAATAATGCTTTGAAAACCTATACTCAATACCCGAATTCAATGCCAACGAATTTTTATATGCGTTGGAAAACGTAGCAAGCGGATGAAGTAAACCAACTGATGTTGTAAAATAGATTTTTGAAGTATCCTGTGCATTTGATATACGAGTTATTCCAAGCATTACAATTGACAGGAATATTGTAGCGAATGTTGATCCTTTCATTTTATTTAATAATTAATACGCTTGTGATTGAAGATAATAATGGCACTTATCAAGATTGGTTGGAAATTAGCCCGGCTCATTAACAACGCTTATCTAATCAAACTACTAAAGACGTACATAAAACAAAATCCTTACACCTTATTAATTATTTAAATGGCACAATACCGCATGGATTTATATTGATTCAAATTAATTAAATAAGGCTCATCATTCATCGTCTAGAACCATATTTACGGATTACAGTTTACTCATTGATCCCTCTTTTGCCTGAAATTGCATTTGGTCATTAAAATGCTTTTAATATATAATCAGGTCAATCTAAATATACACTTAGAATTCTTTAGCCAAATTTTCAGTTTCCAGGAAAATGATTTAAATTGGTATAAGTTCTTTATTTATTCATCCTTAATTGCTTGCATTATGAACAAGATTGAACAACTTGAAAAATGGGGGGATTCCCACCATCCAAAGTACCTTGATATAATCAGGATACTACTCGGAATTTTCCTTACCTGGAGAGGTATTGAATTTCTTATGAACATGGGATTGATCAACGATTTATTGAAAACCAAGTTCTCATTTGGTGCATTTGGAGTTATGCTGGTTGGTCATTATGTGGTTTTTGCACACATCGTCGGTGGCATTCTAATGGCCCTTGGTATTTTCACTCGGTTCGGTTGTCTTATACAGGTACCAATTATGATCGGCGCCATCATTTTTGTTCACTCGCAGGAGATGTTTAAGCCCTACTCAGAAATGTTTCTTTCTGTACTAGTTTTACTACTTCTGGTTTATTTTATGATCGTTGGTAATGGTCGTTGGGCAGTCAACTTTTTTGACAAATCAGATGAGGAGAATAAGTATATTTAAGATGATATACTCTTATTGAGCAAACGAAAAGGTTTTCATTTTGCTTGAGTAGAAAAGTAAAGGCAATATGCTTAACGGCAAATTGTTTCAAGGGAATTTTGTAAACTAAAAACTGAGTTCAAGTATATTTTATGACAGCATCTTTTCCAGTTTGAAAAATAATCAATCCAACAATTTCCTTTAACTAACCCTAACTAAAAAGGTTGACTATTCAACTATTCGCCGAACTTCAGTTCTTCTGTTTTTTGCTTTTCCTTCAATTGTTTGGTTATCCGAAATTGGTTGAGAAGAGCCATAACCCTTCGCAAAAACATTTGCTTCTGGAATACCATTTTTAACTAGGTATGCTTTAATAACTTCAGCTCTTTGCTGAGATAATAAAACATTTTTTTCTTCAATTCCACTGCTATCAGTATGGCCTCCAATTTCTATTTTTTCATCCTTTTTTATGGACAAATATTTAAGTAACTCCAACAAATCTTTATAAGATGTAGGTCTTAAAGTAGCTTTTGAAACATCAAATTGAACATTGTTAAGCGTAATGGTTCTTGCAGGTTCATAAACTATATCTACTTTATAAGCACCCGATAATGTTTCCCCATCTTTTAATACGGGAACAGATAAAGTTGTTTGTTGACTATTTTCAGTCATGTCTTTTATTGAAACATTATAATCATCTCCGGTAGGCAATTGCAAAGTCAACTTTCCTGCCTTATTGGTCTGACCAAAAATTTGTTGGCTCTTACTAGTTGAATTAAACACTACAATCTGTCCTTCCCTAGGAACATTTTTAGAGTCTACCACTGCAATATCAACTTGGGCTTTCTGAATGATTTCGGTCTGCGCAAAAACTGGCAGTGCGAATAAACTAAGGATTACTGGCTTAAATAAGCGTTGTGCTATCATCTTTAATATATTATTATAAATGTGAAAAGTAGTTTTTTATTTTGTTTTTAAAAGCAAAAAAACGTTAATAAGCCAATAATTTTCTTATAACCTTTGCAACTTTATCTGCATTAGGCAGCATAGTATATTCCAAAGTAGAATTGAGCGGAATTGCCGGCAAGTTTTCTGAACCAATAGTTAATACTGGTGCGTCAAGAAATTTAAAACAATCAGCTTGAATTCTTCCTGCTAAAGACTGAGCAAATCCATTTTGCACAGGCTCTTCTGTTACTACAAGGCAGCGGCTATGTTTTTTTACTGATATATAAATTGTTTCAAGGTCTATTGGGGTCAAAGTTCTAAGATCAATAACCTCTACCCTTTCGCCGAAGTGAGTAATTGCCTCTTTAGCCCAATAAACACCCATACCATATGTAATAATGGTTAAGGTACTTTCTTTATCAGAAGCATTTGCTTCAGTAACGATTCTTGCTTTGCCAAATGGAATAATATAGTCTTCATCTGGCTCAATTGATTTTGCGTCTTCAGTTCCTTTTATTTTAGACCAGTACAATCCTTTATGTTCCAATATTACTACTGGGTTTGGATCATAATATGCGGCCTTCATTAATCCTTTTAAATCAGCCCCGGTTGATGGATAGGCAACTTTTATACCTCTTATATTGCATAGTACACTTTCTATACTTGAGCTATGATAAGGTCCGCCACTTCCATAGGCACCAATAGGTACACGAATGACGCAACTTACGGGCCATTTACCATTGGATAAATAACATGAGCGGCTTACTTCGGTAAACAATTGATTTAAACCCGGCCATATATAATCTGCAAATTGTACTTCTACTATTGGTTTGCATCCCACAGCTGACATACCTACCGTACTTCCAATAATAAATGCTTCTTGAATAGGCGTATTAAAAACACGGTTAACGCCAAATTTCTGACCCAGTGTAGCCGCTTCTCGGAATACTCCACCAAGCCTTGCTCCTACATCCTGACCATATAGCAAAGCTTCGGGATGTTTTGCCATTATTTCGTTTACTGCAAACAATGCACAATCAACCATAACAGTTGCTTCCTTTCCTTCCGGCGCCCTAATTCCTTTTTCTTCGATCACTGGTGTAGCTGCAAAATCATGGCTAAACAAATCTTCCGGACTTGGATCTTCTGATTGTAATGCCCTATGATAATCTGCATCTACTAGTTGAATACTTTCCTCAACAATTTGCTTCAGCATCCATTCCTCAACGCCGTTTTCTAATAATTGATTCCAAAGTTTTGGATATGGGTCTCTCTGCTCAGCTTCTTCTAATTCATGCCTGTACCATTCCTTTCTTACACCAGAAGTATGATGATTAAGCAAGGGAACTTTAGCATGAATCAAAAATGGCCTTCTCTCCTTTCTAATGATATTGAGTACTTCATTAATGGTGTTATATGAATGAAGAAAATCTGTTCCATCAATTGTTCTTGTTTCTAATCCATTAAATCCTTTGGCATATTCAGCAGCATTTTGTGCCCGTACTTCGGTTGATGTGGCTGAAATGTCCCAATCATTGTCCTGTACTAGATAAAGGATAGGAAGTCGCTTTAGTACTGCCATTTGAAATGCTTCTGCTACTTCACCTTCAGTAATACTTGCATCGCCAAATGAGCAAACTGCTACTGGTTTATGATCTCCATAACCCTCAGATAAACCTTGATTTTCTTTGTATTGAATGCCCATTGCAATGCCAGTTGCAGGTATTGCCTGCATTCCGGTAGCAGAACTCTGCATCGGAATTTTGGGCATATCATTCCTTTTTAGGCTTGGGTGACAATAATATAGTCTTCCTCCAGAAAAAGGATCGTCTTTCTTGGCCAATAACTGTAGCATCAACTCGTAAGGCTTCATGCCAATAGCGAGCAAAATGCTGTCGTCTCGGTAATAGGGAGAAACCCAATCTTGGGGTAATAGCTGAAGTCCAAGTGCTATTTGAATAGCTTCGTGCCCTCTTGAAGTTGCATGAACGTATTTACTTGTTACCGCTTTTTTCGATTCATAAAGTTCGGTCATGGCTTTCGCCACACTCATCAACTTAAAAGCACTAACCAATAAATTAATTTGATTATCCCTTTCAGTATTATTGTTCAATTGTGAAGCAATCATTTTATTAAAGTAATAAGAGACCTCAAATATATATCGAAGGCAGTTCTAATTACTAATAAATCGCTCATTTCTATTCAAAAAAAAAGCCCTCCCCAAGAATAGGGACGGCCTCTAACGATTGCTTGCCATATGAAAAAATTTTCAGAAATGTATGTTCCGGCAAGTTAGATCATACCTTATATAAATTAGTGAGATTTAGCAGCCGAATCGATTGTTGCAGTTGCAGCAGCAGCAGCTGAATCAACAGTAGCAGTAGCAGCAGCAGCAGCAGAATCAACAACAGCAGTAGCATCAGCTGCAGCTGAATCAATCATTGCGTTAGCTGAGTCAACAGCAGGAGTTTCAGAATTACCACCACAAGCAGCGAATGCGCCTACTAAGAATACAAATAAAAGCTTTTTCATTTTTTTAATTTTTGTTTATGATTTGACTATAATACCAGAAAACTTAAAAGGTAACCCGACTAATAAAAAATAATTTAAAAATAATTTTCAGAAGCATCAATTACACTATACAATACCGAGAAGGTAAAAAAGGTAACCCCAAAAAGGATTGAATTAATTCAGTTTTTTTAATGCATCCTTCATTTGAGCAAAACCTCGCTCAATATTTTGCAAACTATTAGCAAAACTTAACCTTAAGCAACTGGGAGCACCAAAAGCATCGCCGCTAACAGATGAAACATGAGCATTGTAAATCAAATACATACATAGGTCAGTAGCATTATTAATAACAGTCTCGCCGTCTGTTTTGCCAAAATAAAAGCTAACATCGGGGAATAAATAAAAGGCTCCTTCAGGTTGAAAGGACTTAAAACCTTCGATTTCAGTTGCCAATTCAAAAACTCTTTTTCTCCTTTTTACAAACTCCTCTACCATTTTATATGTTGGTTCCAAACTTTCTGTAAGTGCGCATACAGCAGCTTTTTGTGTTATTGAGTTAGCACCGCTTGTAAACTGACCTTGCAATTTTTCGCATGCTTTTGCAATTTCAACCGATGATGCCATGTAACCCAACCTCCAGCCCGTCATTGCAAATCCTTTACTTAGTCCATTTACAACAATTACCCGTTCTTTTAAAGAAGCGATAGTTGCTATGCTTACATGCTTTCCTACATAGTTGATGTACTCATATATCTCATCGCTCATAATATATACATGCGGATGCTTTTCGAATACCAAAGACAATGCTATCAACTCTTCATTTGAATATACAGCTCCCGAAGGATTACAAGGCGAAGAAAACATAAACAGTTTTGTCTTGTCTGTGATTGCATCTTCAAGTTGCTTAGGAGTAATTTTATAGTTGTGCTCCAATGTCGTTTCTACAAATTTGACCTCTCCGCCTGCCAATCTAACCAACTCCGAGTAGGTAACCCAATATGGCGTAGGAATGATGACCTCATCGGTTTTGTCAACTAAAGCAAGTATTAAATTGGCAATACATTGTTTGGCACCTGTAGAAACTACTATATTCTCTGGTTTGTATAAAATACTATTGTCTCTTTGTAATTTATGGCAAATCGCTTCTTTTAAATCAACAAAGCCCGAGACAGGAGTATAATGAGAATAATTGTCGTGAATAGCTTTGATAGCCGCTTCTTTAATGTGACTGGGCGTATCAAAATCCGGCTCACCTAGACTTAGATCAACGATATCAATCCCTTCGCTTCTAAGTTGGCGGCCCAATTTGGCCATTTTTAAAGTTTCTGGTTCATTGAATCTAGAAAGCAAAGAGGATAATGACATAATCGTTAGTTATTGTGACAAATGTAAAGGCAAAATGCAAATCAATAATTAAAAAGAAAAAGAACCAGGCTATTTGTTGCAATCGTATTTTGAAAATAATGAATTCTTTCCTAATTTACATTAGAATTTATTCTTCCACATCATACTTTCAACTGGTTTGTTTCCCTGTCCACTGTATTTTGAATTTAGTTTTTTATCGTAAGAAATCAATACATCTCCGTCAACTGGAAAATAAATGAGTTGCCCGATAGGCATCCCTTTGTACACTTTTACCGGTTGCTTTACAGATATTTCAAGTGTCCAGTTACCACAAAAGCCAACATCACCTTTTCCTGCAGTCGCATGTATATCTATACCAAGACGACCTGTAGAGGATTTGCCTTCCAAAAAAGGAACCTGGGCATGCGTTTCTGTATATTCCAAGGTCACTCCCAAATAAAAAACATTGGGATACAATACATACCCATCTTCGGGGATTTCAAATGTTTCAATTTTGTTGTGCTTCTTGGCGTCTAATAAATGATCTTTATAAGTAGCAAGCCAATGTCCAAGGTGAACATCATAACTGTTGCTGCCAAGACATTCTCTGTTATATGGTTCTATTTTTATAGTGCCTTTCTCAATTTCCTGCAAAATGCGTTCATCAGACAATATCATAACTTCTAATTTATTAATGATTAATTAAACAAAGCAACCTGTTTTCAAATTTAATACCTGCTAAATTTATCTCATAGCTTTTTTCAGGTTCATTAAAATATAATTTTGATCATAAATTTATTCGCCAACTTGCAAACGTAATGTTTTACAAATCTGAAATAATTAAAATTGAAATGCAAATAAATCGTAAATCTGCAAACAATAATTCAATATCCAAAAATGCCTTTGCTTTATCAACAAAATATCAACGAAAACACGAGACTAGCTGTTTGGCAAATTGAAGAAAATGAAGACTTTTTTCGATTAAGTGTACCCTTGCGAGCAGATATTTCACATCCGCAAAAAAGATTGCAACATTTGGCGGGAAGGTATCTTCTTCCCTACTTATTTAGTGATTTCCCTACCGAAGAAATTGAAATAGCTGATACCCGGAAACCATTTTTACCTAAAGAGCAATATCATTTTTCTATCTCCCACTGCCGATCATATGCAGCGGCAATTGTCAGTAGTCACCAAAGAGTTGGGATTGATGTTGAACAAATTACCTATCGGGTTAGCAACATAAAGTCAAAATTTTTACATAGTGAAGAATTGCATTTTGTACATGACCAACCTCAAAACTACGAACTTGAGTTGTTAACAGTACTTTGGAGTGCTAAGGAAGCAATATTTAAATGGTTTGGTAATGGTGAAGTTGATTTTAGAGAAATGATGCGAACGCTTCCTTTTGAACTTAATAAAAATGGGACAATTGATGGTTGGTTTAGGAAAGATCTTTTTCACCAAGACTTACAACTGCATTATAAACTTATTAATGATTTGTCATTAGTTTGGACTTGCACTTAATTTAATTTTAGGATAAGGAAATTTACAAATGATACCTTTACTTCAAACTAGTTAAATGAAGCTTGCCTTTCTGTTGATTTTTTCGATTCCCCTTTTTATTAATTCAAATTGTCAATCAGTTGAAAGCCAGATTGATAAATTGTATTTACAAATTACAGAGATTGACAAGCAAAAGGCTGAGATTACTAACAAACTGGAAGACTTGAAATTATTAAAAATTCAACAAGAACTGCAAACTGTTGGCCTTCCTTCAACATTTCCAGGAGACTTAGTTGTAAAACATTCAGCATATACACTTGCTTATGTAGAAAAATATGAACAGGCAAGGTGGGTAGCACACATTGTTATTCCGGATGTTACTACCGGAACAGTTTTTAGGACCAATGACTTTCGCCCTGATTCAATGGTAATATCAGGAAGTGCTATTGAAAGCGATTACTTTTTAAAGAAACTAAAATCGGACAGCACATACGAATATGATGCATTTGGATACGATCGCGGTCATCTTGCACCTTCTGCAGATTTCAGATGGTCATCAAAAGCACTCTCTGAATCATATTTATATTCTAACATGTCGCCACAGCTACCGGAATTTAATCGCGAAAAATGGGCTGCATTAGAAGATGCCTTGCGCGGTTATCTTTATCGAAACAAGAACACACAATTGTACATAGTTACCGGACCAATATTGGATGATAGCTTGTCTAAAATAGAAAGGGGAACAAACAAGGTTACCATTCCGAAATACTTTTGGAAAATTGCTTACGATCCTGTAAACCGAAGGTCCATTGGTTTCATCATGCCCAACAAAAAAATAAATGAACCATTAGAAACTTTTTCAGTTCCGATTGGCATTGTTGAAAAAAGAACAGGTTTGAGCTTTTTCACAAAGTTACCTCCTGAAGTAAAAAACAATTTAGAAAATCAGCGAAATATTTCAGACTGGATATCTGAAATTGCATCTGGAGATGTTGAACCGCTTAATCAGGAATTGTTGCCAAAAGGATATTTCAATAGCGTGGTTGCAAAAAATTACATGGACCAGAATACAATTATTACTGTAGCCGGAAAAGTAGTAGGTGCAAGAGTAAGCAAGGCCGGCAATTTGATTATTAACCTTGATAAACAATTTCCAAACCAAATCATGTCCGTTTTTATAAAGAAGGAAGACCTGGCCAACTTTAGTTACAACGGAGAAAAATTTCTAAAAAACAAACTTATTGCTTTCAAAGGTAAAGTAATAAGTTTAGGAGGAACACCAACCATGTATATCGACAATGAGAAACAGATTACAATGTTTGAAAAGTAATTCTTCCATAATATATCAACATCCATTTCTATTAATTTTATCATTAGCCTTTGTTGGATGTTATCTCCTGCAACTGTGAGGCGGCAATTTGTCGACCCGGAATAAATTTAAATAAACCACTCCAAACTTCTTATCACTACTTTTTTATATACATAAATGTATTAAATAACCTTCAATCCCCCACCCACAATTTTTCCGCCTTTTCAAGATAGTTGCAGAAAGAAATAAAGATAGTTCTTTGCAATGCTGAATAGAAGATGAAAGTAGGCCTACCACACAGGATAGGCTGTGCAGTCAAAGTGTGCAAACCACCTGCAGGTGCCGTGTTCAAAAGACATGGTTCGAAACATTCAGATAAAGATGCTGCGAAAACAAGAAACGGTTTTCTGTATATTTTGCGTCAGCAACACTTACTCATTTAATGCAATTCCTATAAAAATTATTACATAATTGGTATTTTACTGTCTTAGAAACATGACCTTTGATACTGAAAAATAATGCAATGGCTTCAGATAAAATAAACGCTTCAATTATTACAATTGGTGACGAACTACTAATAGGACAAGTGATAGATACAAACAGTGCTTGGCTGGCACAAGAACTAAATAAGATTGGTATATGGGTAAAAAGACGTGTTGCAGTTGGTGATGTTTGGGATGAAATATGGACAGCACTCGATGAAGAAAGTAAACACTCAAAAATAATATTCATTACAGGAGGGCTAGGACCAACTGCAGACGATATAACAAAACCGCTGCTTTGCAAATATTTTGGAGGCCATTTGATAGAAAATGTAGAAGCATTGGAAAATGTAAAAACCATTTTCAGCAAATATTTAAACCGTCCCCTTTTAGAAAGCAATATTAAACAAGCATTGGTGCCTAATGTATGTACAGTATTGCAAAACAGAAATGGCACTGCCCCTGGAATGTGGTTCGAGAAAAACGGAAATATCTATGTGAGTTTACCTGGCGTACCAATGGAGATGAAAGGAATTATGGCTGATCATGTATTGCCTAAACTTCCATCATTATTTTCATTACCCTGTGTATTGCATCGAACATTATTGACAGCAGGAATAGGAGAGTCATTTCTTTCAGAAAGAATAAAGGATTTTGAAGCTTCACTCCCATCCAATATCAAACTTGCATATTTACCAAATTTCGGTTTAGTAAAACTGCGTTTAACGGGTACAGGCAGTGATGAAATGGCAATTCGACTTGAAATTGATCAGCTTTTTAATCAACTTATAGTTTTAGTAGAAGATGTAATGGTAATAGCTGAAGATAAAAAACTTGAAGAAGCAATCGGGATTTTGCTAAGAAAAAATAAATTTACAATGGCTACTGCAGAAAGTTGTACCGGTGGTTATGTAGCTCACCTCATTACGAGCATACCAGGTTCTTCAACATATTATTTGGGCGGGGTTATTAGCTACGACAATACTATAAAACAAGAAGTACTTGGGGTATTATCAGAGACATTGCTCGCAGTTGGCGCAGTAAGTGAAGAAACTGTCATTCAAATGGCAAATGGTGTCAAAAATCTAATGAAGACGGATTATGCTATTGCCATTAGTGGTGTTATGGGACCTGAAGGAGGCACTGAAGAAAAGCCCGTTGGAACAGTATGGATTGCAATATCTGGGAGAACAGAAACCATCGCCAAGAAATACCATGTTCGATTTGATCGTCAGAAAAATATTGAAGTAACTAGTCTACATGCGCTCACAATGCTAAGGAAAATGGTACTGAACGATGTATCAAAGTCTATATGACAATAAAAAATAGCTTATACCAATCTCATATTATGATTGGTATAAGCTTTAAGAAGTAATTGGGTATATCTACAAACTATTGGAGAATATAGTATTTTTAGGATAAATCACCAAAAAATCAAGCTTCCACAGACAATTTCGAAAATTCACTACCATGAAATATTCTTGACAGATTGATATCCTTTGAAGTTTGATAATCTTTGAAGTGAGTCAATGTAACTATTCTCCAAAAATTCTTAGTTTCAAGATCTCGGGCATCTTTGCAATGAATAAATATTCCGTAAACAGCATTTCTTTTCTTGAAACTAATTTTAAGATATTTATTTGCAGGAAGTTTTGTTGCTTTAATAAATTTTTCAATTTCTTCTGAACTCATTTTTTTTTATTTATATGAATAAAATCGCTTTTAGATTTTCCATTAAAATTTTTGGATATCTTTCAGCTTTACAATTCCATCTCCAGTTATTGCTTTTATACTCTAATTCCTCACACTAGCGAATGATGCTCCTTGGAATTCAGAAATGACATTATTTCGAATTATTCGGGTTGTCATTTCTGCAAATCCAACCCACAGTTCAAATGCCATTATTTAACAACACTTACATTAATTGCATTCTTTCCTTTAAAAGTCTTTTCAACTTCAAATGTTACTTTATCTCCTTCTCTAACCTGAGTATTAAGTGCATTCATATGAACAAAAACACTGTCACCAGTCAAGCTGTCTTTGATAAAACCAAAACCTTTAGAATTATTAAACATGGTCACAACACCCGTTTTTGGGGAATTATCTTCCACAATTGCTTCGTGTTTAATATTTATTTGAATATCCTCAGCTCTTATTACCAATTGCTTTTTAGGATCAGGTGGGCTGGAAGTTAAATTTCCATTTTCATCAACATATGCTAACATTTCATCAAGACTATTGCCATTTCTTGCATATGCTTTCCTTTCTTCTTTTTTCTCCTCTTTGTCTTGTCTCTTTTTTAATCTTGCTTTTTCTTTTTCTTTTTTATTAAATGTTTGCTTCGATTTCGCCATTTAAAAATTGTTGTTTGTGAAAATAGTAGTTGGCATTTTAAAATGCAAAACCACTACTTCGAGTATAATAAGTGGCGAAAGGTAAGAATTTTTTTTGTGGAAATTGAAATCATTTTAAACTTTTCAGAGACATTGTGATTATTGAATGGAATTTTTCATGACTTCTTTCTGAGGAATTTGATACGTATTTAAAAAATCTTGTTTTGAATCTCTGTAGGATACTACTGCACCTAACATGTGCATGAATTTAATATAATACCAAGCTAAATCAACCTGATATGGCTTGAAACCACTTCTAGCACTTTTAGGATATAAATGATGGTTATTGTGCCATTCTCCTGCTACAAAACCTGGCCATAATTGATTTATAGACATGTCGTCACGGTTAAAGTCTATTCCATCTACCCGCATATCTTTGCCCTTTCCATGCCCCTCATAATTGAAAGTGCGAACACCAACTGCCCATACGAATGCGCTTCCAAAAATCGCACACGCTAGTCCATTACCTCCTAACAAGTAAAAAATGCCATACCAAAATGCCCAGTTAAGCACAAGTTGAGCAATTGTAACTAAAGGCTTGGCTATAGTTCCCCATTTAAGGTATTGCTGGTAACTATTTGAAGGAACGCCAGTATGCCTCATTAATACAATTGCTTTATTATAATCAGATTCGGAAAGGTCTTTTGCAATAGCCTGATGATTAACATCTGCTAGAAAACAATATAAAAAACCACCTGAAGCATTGTAGGGATCGCCTGGCTTATCTGACTTAGCATGGTGAACATGGTGCGACAAGACATAAACTTCTTCAGGTATCGCTTTGATAGTTAGGTTTTGCGTTACAAAACGCCAAAAGTTGTTTTTAAATTTATAGGCTCCGTGCGTACAAAATCGATGATGCCAAATAGTTCCATGAGTTCCCATAAATATCATGCTGTAAACAAATGCAGCAGCAAATAAGGGCAAAGTGAAATATTTGAAAATAAACAGTATCAAAAAGGGGAAAAGGCAAAGTACTGTAAACCAAGAGAAAAAAGGAAGCCAATTTTTCTTTGATTTAAAAATATTAAGGCGAGAAAAAAATTCCTTTAAAATTTGGGGCGGAGTTGGTTTAACTAATTCACCATTCTCGTGTTGCCAACCATAGGAAGGTGGTTCAAGAAGTCTGTCTAAAAATGCCATTTTAAAAATTGAGTATGCAAGTTAAGCCTTATTGGCGGTGGAATATTATATAACATCAAAAGTTTTGCAACTTTCACATTGTAAATACAAAAAGATTGACTATTTGTTTATTCGGCCATCAATATTTCTAGATAACCATGTGTTTTGCCCAAAAGGAAGTTTGGAAGATTGATAAATTTAAAAAAGCGGCCTATGCCGCTCTCTAAAATATTTCTGCACACTGTTCGGATATTGCTTTTGAAATGGTACTGTTAAGTTCATACAATTCAGAATGACCTAGATTGAAAGTATTAAAGTTGACCGAACGATTTTCTACAAAAAATGGAAGTGATGGTCCAAATTGACTTGTCAATTCCAAGTTATCAAATTCAACAATTAGGGATTTCTCATCTTTTAAAGTGATACCTGCATTAAACAGTGTTCCATGAAACTGAAAGTTAATATTCATAAAAAGTGTTTTATTATGCTTTACTTGATCAATATTTTGTTTAAATATTGATGCAAAAAACTATAAATTTCTTAAGCAAACTTAATCAAAACTTTTTATTTTGAAATACTAACTTATCCACTAAAAGTTGGTAATCGTAACAACCTGAAAAGAAAATAGCAGTGAATTATTAGGTAGCCTTCTTCTTTTGACCTTTTGGCGCAAAAATTACCAACATCCTTTTCCCCTCCATTTTTGGCATACTCTCCAAAACTCCGATCTCAGCTAGTCTTTCTGCAAACTTCAGAAGCAATAATTCGCCTCTATCTTTGAACATGATTGCTCTGCCCTTAAATTGTACGTAAGCTTTCACTTTGTCACCTTCTTTCAAAAACTTTTCAGCATGCTTGCATTTGAAATCAAAATCATGTTCGTCGGTACTTGGAGTAAAACGAATTTCCTTTACTTCACTTTGTTTGGAGTTGGCTTTCATTTCCTTCTCCTTACGTTTTTTCTCGTACAAAAACTTTTTGTAATCAATAATTTTGCAAACCGGAGGAGCTGCATTTGGAGAAATTTCTACAAGATCCAACCCTTGAGCTTCAGCCATTTCCAATGCTTTTTCAGTTGGATAAATCCCGGGCTCAATGCCCTCTCCTACTAAACGCACTTCAGGAATTCTAATCATCCTGTTCGTTCTGTGTTCTTGTTGTTGTTCTTTACGAAAATTAGGGTTTCTACCCTTGTAAAACTGGTTTAATGCCATTAAAAGTTTTTTGGTTACTTTATGTGTTTAACTATTTGAAAATATAATGTTCAGCCTCAATGCCATACAATACGATTAGGTAAAAGTACAAATTATTCAAATGCTCTCTTACTATCAACTTCTTCTTTCAGAAAATTTATTACTTCTTCCATAGATTTTGTACCGATATCTCCTTTTGATTGTTTGCGAACGGCGACTAATTTTTCATTCATTTCTTTTTCGCCAACTACAAGCATATATGGTATTTTATTCATCTCTGCTTCCCTTATTTTCTTACCAATTTTTTCATTTCTATCATCCACCTCAGCTCTAATATCAGCTTTCTTTAGCAACAGTTTTACTTCTTCTGCATATTCAATAAATTTATCACTTATTGGCAAAATAGTAGCTTGTGTAGGAGCAAGCCAAAGTGGAAATTTACCCGCACAATGCTCGATCAATACTGCTATAAACCTTTCCATAGATCCGAAAGGGGCTCTATGAATCATAACCGGTCTGTGTTTGGCATTGTCTTCGCCGATGTAAGTTAGTTCAAACCGCTCAGGTAAGTTATAATCCACCTGAATGGTTCCTAGCTGCCACTTTCGTCCAATAGCATCCTTGACCATAAAATCAAGTTTGGGACCGTAAAAAGCTGCTTCACCATATTCGATTACAGTAGTCAGGTTTTTCTCAGCAGATGCTTCAATGATTGCCTGCTCGGCAATAATCCAGTTTTCTTCGCTACCAATATATTTGCTCCTGTCAACTTTATCTCTCAATGATATTTGTGCGGTAAACTCAGTAAAGCTTAGTGAATTGAAAACATATAAAACCAAATCGATCACTTTCTTGAATTCCTCTTTAACTTGATCATGTCGGCAGAATAAATGAGCATCATCTTGAGTAAAACCTCGAACCCGTGTTAATCCGTGAAGCTCTCCATGTTGTTCATATCTATAGACAGTTCCAAATTCAGCAAGCCTTATTGGAAGGTCTTTATAACTTCTTGGTGATGATTTATAAATTTCACAATGGTGAGGACAGTTCATTGGTTTCAGCATAAACTCCTCTCCTTCTTGCGGAGTACCTATTGGTTGAAAACTATCTTTTCCATACTTCTCATAATGACCACTTGTGATATATAAATTTTTATGCCCAATATGAGGAGTAATTACAGGGAGATAGCCAATATCCATTTGAGCCTTCTGCAAAAACTGTTGCAACCTTTCTCGAAGCATGGCTCCTTTTGGCAACCACAATGGGAGACCTAAGCCTACTTTTTCTGAAAAAGTAAATAGTTCTAACTCCTTACCCAATTTTCTATGGTCTCTTTTCTTTGCTTCTTCCATTAAAATAACGTACTCATCCAATTCCTTTTGATTTGGAAATGAAACGCCATAAATGCGTGTCAGCATTTTCCTTTTCTCATCTCCACGCCAATAAGCACCTGCAATGCTTGTTAGCTTTATTGCTTTGATAAAACTTGTTGTTGGGATATGTGGACCTCTGCACAGATCGGTAAAATTACCTTGGGTGTAAAATGTAATTTCACCATCATTCAGCCCTTCAATCAATTCAAGTTTATATTCGTCTCCTTTTTCTGTAAAATAATTTACTGCATCCTTCTTGCTCACATCCTTTCTTATAAAACTGTTGTTTTGTTTGGCAAGTTCAGCCATTTTTACTTCAATCTTCCTAAGGTCATCTTCAGCAATCTGTCTATCTCCAAGATCAATGTCATAATAAAATCCCTTTTCTATTGGAGGACCAATTCCCAACTTTACTCCCGGAAAAACTTCCTCCAGAACTTCCGCCATCAAGTGAGCAGAAGAATGCCAAAAAGTTGATTTTCCATCTTCATCATTCCACGTTAATAATTGAAGTGATGAATCTTCATTTATTGGTCTGGTTAAATCCCTTACCATTCCATTTACTTTTGCGGCCAGCACTTTTCTAGCCAAACCTTCGCTTATTGATTTTGCGATATCAAGTGCAGAAGAACCAGCATTGTACTGCCTGGATGCACCATCTGGAAAAGAAACATTAATCATATTTTTATGTCCATTTGTAAAAAGGAATGCAAATGTAATAAACTATCAACAGGTACTTACTTGAAAAAGACTTATTGAGAAAAAACAGTAGATAAAACGGTGATAAGAGTGGACCCAATAACCTTTTTAGTCAGGGTTTTTGGTCCTAGGTATAATTGATATTATTTTTCAGAAAATGATACATCATTTGTGAAAACTTCAGTCTATTATCCTCTTTAAACCAATAAAAAAATAATAGACATCATATTTATTAGAAAAGCCCCTTTCAGGGCTTAAAGCTAGTGGAGAGTAGTCCCGAATTTCGGGAAACTGCTGACCTTCCCGAATGCTTTCGGGACGCTCTTTTACTTTAACGCAATTAACCATTCTATGTACTTCCTGCTCTTTTTCTTTTTTATCTCCAACTCTCTGCTTCTTGCCTCTGACAAGGTTGAAAACGTTTCTGTAAATAATAGTTTCCATGGAATACCATACTTCGTTGATGTATTGCGACCGGCATTGTGATGATCAATTGATAACCGTCTACAATAAAAAAAGTACTTTTCAGATCATAGAGTGCCCATAATTTATTGAAAAAAATGCGTAAGTTGAATCAATACTCTATTTGTACAAATGTTACTGACTGTTTTATCCAAAATTTTATATTTCTATTATGACTAATTGCGGGTATCCAATTGGGAGAATTTTCGACAGCTTCCTTAGCAATTTTGTCAAACTTTGGGTGAAATGGTGTTGTTACTATAACTTCTTCAACTTTACCTTCTTCATTTATACTAAAAGAAACGACTACTATAGCCTCGTCCCCATTAATAAATTTAGCCCCATCAGGGAAATATAATTTTTTGTCAAGGTATTTATCCCATCCCTTTTTCCCTTTTGGAAAAGAAGCAATTCTATCTCTATTAGTTGTATCATATATTACTTTTCCATTTTCATCAAAATAAAATTTATCAGTAAGCATTCCATTTGTATAGTTTTCAATAGAACTTACTTGCCCATTTTTGTGATAATATTTCCAACTGCCCTCTTGTTCGTTTCTTTTGGATACATGCCCTGTAAATGAAAGATTCCCATTGTCAAACCACGAAACTAAAGTATCGCCAATGTCTTTATATACAAAGGAATCATTTATTCTCCCATTGGAGTGCCATGATAAATATGATCCTATTTTATGTCCATTGGAATATACCGCGGAGTCTTTCTTTCTGCCATTTGCATAATAACCTATCCACAAGCCATCTTTTTTATTATTTATATATTTTCCGGAAGATTCTACAATTCCTTTAGGATGGTAATACCAAAAATAACCTTCCTTAATTTTACATTCTACATCTTTATACTTACCAATCATTTGTAAAGATTTTTCACGAATGAAATAATCTTTACGAACAAAGCCAGAGTCTGTTTTATTTACTAAACTATAAAACCTAGATACATTTGGCTCACATTCTTGCCATTTGTAATTGTAAAATTTTTCAATTTTTTGGCCAAAAGAAATACAAATAAAGCTAAGAAAAAGGGATGTAAAAGTCAGTTTCATACAAGAACTCTTTTCTGTTTTTATAAAAAGCTATATCCTGCGATTTAGCCATTTTTACTTTCAATTAAGTTAAGGATATTCTAAAATATTGTAGATTAGTTCAATATTTTCATGAAAAAAGCCCCTTACGGGGCTTAAAGCTTGTGGAGAATAGCGGGGTCGAACCGCTGACCTCTTGCATGCCATGCAAGCGCTCTACCAACTGAGCTAATTCCCCATCTATTGACCTTCCCGAAGGCTTTCGGGACGCTCTACCAACTGAGCTAATTCCTCATCAATCAAAGTCTATTGATATGCTTAAAAGTATTTAATTACTACACACTGTTTTGACGAAGATTGCAAATGTAACCGGACAAACTAAATCTACAAAATTTCTCTACTCCCAGATTTCATCTTTTCCATCCAACCATTGCTTAACCAATTCTGTAGTTACACTTTTTGGTCTTTCAAGTGGCATTGCTAATGCTCTATCCCAACAAAGACTTGCCAATACACCCAAAGCTCGGCTAACACCAAACAATACAGTATAAAATTCATATTCAACCAAGCCATAATGTACCAACAATGCACCACTATGAGCATCCACATTTGGCCAAGGATTCTTTATTTTGCCGAGTGATTGAAGAATGGGTGGAACTGCTTCATATATATTCCAGACAGTTTGAACCAATGGATCATTTGGCATGTGTTTTTTACCAAACTCCATTTGTGCTGTAAATCGCGGATCTGTTTTACGCAAAACTGCGTGTCCATAACCCGGCACTACTTTACCCTCTGTTATAGTCTTTTGAACATACTCAACAATTTGTTCTTTTGAGGGAACTTCGGTACCCAATTCCTCTTGCAACTGGAAAATCCATTTGATTACTTCCTGATTTGCAAGACCATGTAGTGGACCTGCTAATCCATTCATTGATGCTGCAAAACAAAGGTAAGGATCACTTAGTGCAGATCCTACAAGGTGAGTAGTATGAGCACTTACATTGCCACCTTCATGATCAGCATGAATAGTCATATATAAACGCATCAATTCATGAAAGCTTTCATCTCCATATCCCATCATATGGGCAAGATTCCCACTCCAATCCAGCAGTCCATTTGGTTGAATGTGTTCATTGTTCTTATATTTTCTTCGATATACATATGCAGCAATACGAGGAAGGCGTGCAATCAAATCCATACAATCATCGAAAGTTGGATCCCAATAATCTTTCTTATTTAGACCTTCTTTATATCTTTTAGCAAAAGAACTCTCATGCTGTAGCGCCATAATGCCTACGACAAACATGGTCATTGGATGCGTATCTAATGGAAGTGCATCCATGGTGGCAAATACATGATTGGGTACATGGCTTCTGCGCTGCCAAACAGAAGTTATGTGCTCTACATCTTTTTGCTCAGGTAATTCGCCCAATAGCATAAGATAGAATAATCCTTCTGGCAGTGGTTCTGATCCATTTTCTGCTTTTGGCAATTTTTCTTGCAATTCAGGAATAGTGTAACCTCTAAATCTAATTCCTTCTTGTGCATCCAATAAACTTGTTTCAGTAACTAGGCCGGTAATTCCACGCATTCCTTGATAAACCTGAGCAAGTGTTACCTCACCAATTTTTTTGCTCCCGTGTTCTTTTAAAATATCTTTTATTTCAGCACTTGCGATGTCCGCTTTTTGCTTAAAAGTATCTTTAATAATCCCCATTTCCAGTAAATATTTTTATTATATAAAATGTTGTTTAGAAATCCTGAAATTCAGAACCGGATAAAGATAATGGAATTGCATCCTACATTAAAAAATTTCACGAAATCGATTTCTGCAATAAACACAAATTGTTCCTTTTTGTTTAAAATGAAAAGAACTATTTGGGTGATTTACGATAAAACCACATTGCGATAAAAAAAAATATAATATTAGGCATCCATGCTGCCAATGCAGGAGGAAAATCACCTTTCGTTGAAAAAATGGTAGAAAACCTGTCAGTTAATATGTATGCCGCTCCAGCAATAAAGCCAATTGCCATATGGACACCACTTCCCCCTCTAACCTTTCGGCTGGCCACTACTGCACCAATGAATGTTAACAGTACAACTGATGCAGGTGTTGCATCTCTACGATGCCTTTCTACCTTTAATGCATTTAATCCTTCTACTCCTCTTTCTTCCTGAAGTTGAATAAACCGGTCAAGTTCGGGTGTGGTGAGCATATCCTTGGTATATTCATCCCGTTTTAAATCAAGCGGATTGAAATTGTAATTCATCACTTTACTTTGTGTATAAGTTACATTCTCAACTAGCCCATTGATTGACCTTTCAATCACATTTTCAAGGATCCACTTTTTCTTCTTCGCATCCCATTTTATTGTTTCTGCCCTCAAATTAAAATCTACCTTATTGTTTTTTATATGCTGAGCAAAAAAATTAGTACCGGTTTTTGTTGTCGTATCATAGCTAATGCCTGCAAAAGTTGCCGGTGCTACCTGCAAATAGATAGAACTTCTGTTGTTTACCAACGGGTTGTATGTCGAATATTTGTCAATATAATTTGATTGAAAATTTACTCTGATTCCATTTGCTTTTGGAATTGGATACCGATTTCCCAACCAAAGGGTTGATCCTAAGATAAAGCCACTTAAAATAAATGGAACTAAAAACCGGTTGAAACTAACGCCGCTTGCTAGTATAGCTATAATCTCACTCTTACCTGCCATTTTACTAGTAAAAAAAATGGTTGCTAAAAAAACAAACAATGGAAATAACAATGCAAGAATATAGGGGACAAAGCCGATGTAATATAATCTTATTATTTCGGAAGTTGACAATCCAGTCCTAACGAAGTCATCTGTTTTTTCACTCACGTCAATCATGATACTGATGAACGTGAATAGAAAAAGTGAAAAGAAAAAGGTCTGCAATAACTTTTTGAGTATGTACCAATCAAGTATTTTCATCAGCTGCTGAGTGCGTCAAAGATAGAAGGATTGCACTAATTGATCAGAAAGCAAATTTAATTTAACTATTTTTCTATATCGAACGATAATTTATCCAGTATCTGTTTTGAAGTTGATCGATTTGCAGTTAGTTTATAATATCCTGCAGCCGCTACCATCATCATTGCCAACATCATCCACCACAAAGTAGAAAATCCAAAATGATCAGCAACCCAACCACCCGAAAAAGGACCTGAGACTTGGGCAATCCCCCACCCCATAGTGTACAAAGCTGCATATTGTCCTCGGTTGTGATCGCTACTACGGGCAATCCAAAAAGAATTCATAAACGGCATTGAAAGTATTTCGCCAATTGATATAATGACTATAACTATAAAGGCAACAATAAAATTGCCAGAAAGAATATTCAACAAAGCATAGGCAATTCCTATAAGCAATGCACCCAATGACATAAATCGCATGGGATTGCGTTTCTGCTCCAGGTGAAAAATAGACACCATTTCGAATATCACAATAATAATTCCACTCAAGGCCATCAAAGAGCCGTACCCGTATTCTGAAAGGTGAAGCACCTTTATAAAATAAATGGGCAAAATGGTAAAAATCTGAAAAAAGCAGAATGCAAAAATGATGGTGAAAAAAATAAAGGCTAAATATTTACGGTCTTTATAAGCAGAGTCATTTGCCTGTTGGTCATCATGGAGATTTGGCAATATTGGTTTTACAAACTGCTTTCTTGGCAATACAACCATCAGCATGATAGCTGCTGATATGTTTGAAATACCATCGACCCAAAAGATTAGCTTGTAATCGGTAGAGGCTAAAAATCCTCCAATGGCACCTCCAAATGCCCAACCAAGATTGATGGCTAGTCGGTTTAAAGAAAAAGATCTTGTTCTGTTTTCCTGCAAGCTATAGGCGGCAATTGCTGTAGAATTTGCAGGTCTAAACGACTCATTGATTGTACTTAATACAAAACATCCAATACACAACAAGGTGAATGTGGTAAGAAAACTGATTGCGATAAAAATTATTCCCCCTCCCATTAGGGCAAATAACTGCACCGTTTGAAAGCCTAATTTATCCGTAAGTCTTCCACCGATAAATGCGCCACAAATGCTTCCGACTCCAAACAAAGCCATGATGACACCTGCCTGAATAATGCTAAAACCCAACTCCTTGGTTGCATACAAACTCATGAAAGGAATGACCATGGTTCCGCTACGGTTTATCAATACCACCAACGACAGAAACCATGTTTCTTTTGATAAGCCGGAATAAGCGTTTTTATATAATTGTACAATAGCTGACATTATAAACTTTAAATAAAATTAAGCGAGGCAAATTGTACATTACCACAAGAAGAGATTAAAAATAAGGGCAAATGGTATTCTAATTTAAGTTGTCTTTTCACCTTCAAATTGATCTCCTTTGTGCTTAAACAACACATTGAAAGTCGTAAGGCTACCATAGATACGGGTTATATATTGCTGTAGCTCAACTTTCTCATCATCGGTCATTATTTTGTGGGCGTTGATCTTTTGCTCCATTACTCTAAGCCTGTCCCTCAACATTACTATTTTGTGGAAGAAAACATCTAGCTCTACTTCTTTTTCTTTCAGGCT
>JANMZN010000339.1:0-2683 GCA_031383285.1 Segetibacter sp. | reverse complement strand
TTCTTCATATAAAAGAACTATTAATCCAAAAGAATCGAGTGGTTTTTACTTCGTAAAGTTCATAATGACCTTAGAATCAACAGGTATGACACGAACAGGACTTAGCCTGAAAGGACAAGACCTTTTTTATAAAATATCAAGACATTCCAACACGACATTAATAGACGAAAAAGAAATTCATTGTGGAAGTATTAATTTAAAAAATTTGACTTTACAGAAATAAACAGAAAGCCAGCAGCCAATAACTAAGGTTTCGTTTTGCCCAACGGGCAAGAAATGAAACCGGTGTTGAACGAAACCGGCAAATTTTAGGATGACTGCTATTATGCACTTATCGTTTGCAATTGTGAGGGTTGATAGCAGGCGGAGCGCCAGTTTTTTTTGTTCTGCCTTTTGTTATAGCAGGTTTTGGCAGTAAATGTACCTGTTTATATGGGGATAGCACATAAATGCCCCTACCCATTGGCATTATCCAACAGGCGCAGGTTGTTTTTTCACTAAATATTTTTCTGGTGGTCCTCTGTTGTCAAATACTTCGAGTGTTACCAGTGTACCGATTTTACAACAGGGGCATTTGCGCAGCATGGTTTTGATGGGTGTATTGGTAATTGTCATCTTTAGCTGCTCTTGCAGTGCCTGCAGCTTGCCACGTTTCCAAATGCTGCTGAGTATACCATAGTTCCGGATACGCACAAATCGTGGTGGTAGTATGTGCTGCGCAAACCGACTGACAACCTCATCATTGCTTAAGGCCATTTGCTATGCTTGCCGTGCGGTAATCTTTGTAGAGGAAGGTGACCGTATCTGGATTTACTTCCTTAATGATATGGTTGGTAATGGCTACTTTATGGGTGTATTTGCCTAGATATTCGATTATTTGGTTTGATCCGCCAAAGGAATGTTTGGAAAACACCACTCATTGTTGATCGAACAAGCTGTCAAGAAGTGCTTTTTCGGCTATACTAGGGTCTCTTATCTTCGCACATGCTTTGCCCCAAACAATTTACTGAGTACTTTTAACGAAAACAAAAACTTATTGCTTCGCCACTGTTGAATCCATTGGCCATTAGCATCCACACTCCAGCCCGGCACGATATTATGCAACCTATTCAATTTATTCTATGTATAAATTATTAACCTCAGAGTAAAAATTAATACAGGGAATTTATATGTAAAGTTCAGAACTAATTTCAGATGATTTTTGGATAGTATGTTTTATGTTTTTTTTCAAAATGACATAGAATTTTAATTTTTGGAGATAATAAATGTCTTTTAAGGGCATAGTTGAGCATACCCATTTTTCTGGAACATTTTAACTAAAAATATAATATATGCGTAGAAATGCTTATTTTTTTTAAAAAAATTCTCTCCTGAGAAAAAAGGCTTAAATCGACTGGAACAGTTGGAACAACTGGAACAAAAATATAACTATTTTAAAATCAATTATTTATACACTTTTTTCTCCTGATTTCTGTTCCAGTTGGTTCCTGCATGTTCCAGCGTGTTCCAATGTTCCAGTGTTCCAGTTGCGGAATCAGCTTTTAGAAACAATTTTTAAAAAAATTTCAAACTTTTTTTTGATGCTCCAAACGGACAAAATATTAAGCTGCTATTTAAATTAGCGGAACACAAATACACGCTCTAGCATATGGTTTGTAGCACATGGGAAACAAGATTAGTTCAACACGTAATATTAATTTAATAAAGGAATTTTTAGCACAGAGGCAACGAATGTGTCATAGCAATTTCTTTTTTTGTAAAGGAAGGTTGTGAAGCCTCTGAAGAAACGTTTCCAGTAGGTCTTTTGTTTTTGCAGTTCTCGCAATCAGTTACTACTTACTAATTGAATGCGAAGGATAAGACCTGCGTAGTTCTCATATTATTTTAGCAGTAGACAAACACAATTATACTGCTCCAAAGAACCGCTTACTATTCGTTTTCCGAAGGCGCAGATTCTACGCCCTAATGTGGATGCCTGAATTAATTTTTCGAATAATGGCAACAATGGAAGCGTAGATGTTTTTATTCATGATTGATTTTTTTATCAAGGAACAGAAAACGGTTTTCGTGTAAACTGTAATTATGGCTATCTAAAATAACATTATTCTTACTATTTCTTCCTATTAATATCTTTTGAAAGGGATACTACGCATCTAACGAATGATGCTATTCACAACTAAATAGTATTCATTATGCCTTTACCCTAGATGGGCTCTTTGGCTTATATAATAGGCATATAAAATAACACAAAGCAGCACAAGAAAACAAAGGCTGACCAATATTTTTAAATAAAATCAAAATTAACTTCTATGCTAATAAATTGCATAGTACCGCCTTAATGTTTCACCGGACTTGCCAAATGTTTTGTATTACCTGGCTAATGTTTGACCGGACATCTCCAATTTTTGACTGGCCCAGTTTAATGTTTGACCGGACATCTACAATGTTTGGCCATACCCGTTCATTGATTGAAGATATACTGCCATTGAGGCTATTACCGATGACATTATTGCACAATACTTGCTCAATGTTTGACGTGATTTGCTCAATGTTTGGCGTTCCCCAGCCAACATTTGCTTAGTCTACAGCTTTGTTTTACAGTCCAAGGACATTGTTTTGCTGATTTTTGCTAATGTTAGGTTTGTTTAGCCCAATTTTTTAGTGAAATGCGTGGATGCGTGAA
>JANMZN010000312.1:0-44082 GCA_031383285.1 Segetibacter sp. | reverse complement strand
ACAATTAAATAATGGCATTCCTCATCTATTAGACAACACTAAAATTAATTTTGTGTAAATATATTGTTAATGGAATTTCAAAATAAAAAGATCTTAATTGTCGATGACGAGCCTGATATACTTGAGATCATTCAATATAATTTAACAAAGGAAGGCTATACAATAGACACAGCAAAGGACGGACTTGAGGCATTAGATAAGACAAAAGTTTTTAAACCGGACCTTATCATTTTGGATATCATGATGCCTAGGATGAATGGTGTAGAAGTCTGCAAAATCCTAAGATCAAAACCTGAATACAACAATACCCTCATCATATTCCTTACTGCACTAAGCGACGAAGCCTCTCAGGTTTTAGGATTGGAAACAGGTGCTGATGACTACGTAAATAAACCCATCAGCCCAAAAGTTTTGGTAAGCAGGGTAAATGCAATTTTCAGAAGATTACAGAATACCGATGACAAAGTGATTACTACAGGCAATATGATAATCAATCATGAAAAGTTTATAGTTACAATCAACGGAAAAGAAATCATCTTGGCAAAAAAAGAATTTGAGTTGTTGTACATGCTGGCCCAAAAGCCGGGAAGGGTTTTTTTAAGAAATGAAATTCTAAACAATGTTTGGGGTACTGAGGTAATAGTTGGCGACCGTACAATCGACGTACACATTAGAAAAATAAGGCAAAAACTAGGTATTGACTGCATTACAACGGTAAAAGGTGTTGGTTATAAATTTGATACAACTAATGATTAGTGTCAAACATTATGTCATTAATTTTTTTATGTTCCAAAAAAAATCAAATTACCCATTTACAGTTTTTGTTTAATTTAAACTAAATAGATGAAAAGCATAATCAGCTAATTTTGATTTGTGAAAATTGCCCTATAAGTAACAAAAAGAGTTAGGCTGTTTTTTTATCGTATTAACTTTTCTAACCGATCTTTATAATAAGGCTACAGTAAACACATGATTAATACGAAAAGTCTATCACCGCTTCAACTTTCATTGTTTACGGCGGCGACACTTACCATCCCTATTACGATTGCGTACCAATTTATGCATCCTGCTTGGTGGGTTTCCGCTATTGTGTTCTTTGTTGTATTCACGGGTAGCTTCCTATTGATCCGATACACACTTGAGAAATTTATTTATAGAAAGATAAAACTGATTTACAAGTTTATTTACCAGACAAAAGCCACCTTAAGAGAAGAAACTTACAACAAATACATATTGCCTAAAAAAGGAATAGACGAGGTAAGGGAGGATGTTGAGCAATGGGCCATTCAGAGGAAAGAAGAAATTGAATTGCTTAAAAGCAATGAGGCTTATAGAAAAGAATTTCTTCAAAATCTGGCCCATGAATTTAAGACTCCCATTTTTGCGATACAGGGCTATGTAGATACGCTATTAGATGGAGCTTTAGATGATAAAGATCTTAGCAAAAGATTTCTGGAAAATGCTTCCCGAAATATTGAACGCATGGTTAATTTGGTAAAAGATTTGGATGAAATAACCCGCCTCGAAAGCGGTGAACAGCCATTGTATAAAACCAATTTTATTATTCAGGACCTAGTCAAAGAAGTTTTTGACTCTCTTTCTATAAAAACGGAAAAACGAAATATTAAATGTGTTATAAAAAAAGGTTGCGAACAATCTATATATGTAATTGCTGACAAAGAAAAAATTAGGCAGGTACTTATTAATATCGTTTCTAACTCTACCAAATATGGAAAAGAAAACGGACACATTACAACAGGTATATATAAAACAGATGGAAAACGTGTATTAGTAGAACTCAGTGATGATGGAATAGGAATATCCGAAGAACACCTCCCTAGAATTTTTGAGCGATTTTATCGTACTGATAGAGGTAGAAGCCGGGATGTAGGAGGCACAGGTTTAGGGCTTGCTATTTGCAAACACATTATTGAAGCTCATGAACAAACGATGCATGTAAGAAGTAAACCTGACATTGGAACTACCATTGGGTTTACGTTGGAAGAAAAATAATTTGTTGAATTAAAATAGCCTTAAATTCAAACAAAATCTTTTGTCGGGTGTTTTAACGAAAAAAAACACTACAAATGAAAAAAATTACTTCTTTAAAAATGATGAGCTTACTAGCTCTTAGTATTGTCCTTATTTCATCTTGCTCCAAAGATGAAGATCCTGTCCCTACACCTACTGCAAAAGTTCTGGTAGCCCACGCATCTCCAAATGCTCCCGGTGTTGATCTATTGGTAGACGATACCAAACAAAATTCAGCGGCACTAACATTTCCCGGTAATACAGGTTACCTAACAGTTAGTGCTGGTACAAGAAACATCAAAATAAACGTAACAGGCACTACAACTACTGTTATTAATGCAAACGTAAATTTTGAAGAAAACAAGAATTACTCTGTATTTGCTATTGATTCTGTTTCCAAGATTTCTGCCATCGTTCTTGGCGATGACCTAACTACTCCTGCATCTGGCAAAGCACACGTACGTTTTGTACACCTTTCTCCAAATGCTCCTGCAGTTGATATAGCTGTTGCTAGCTCAGGTGCTGTAGTTTTTCCTAATACAACATTCAAAACTGGTACTGCATTTACACCGCTTGATCCAGGTACGTATAACTTAGATGTTCGTGTGGCAGGTACAAGTACTGTTGCGCTTGTATTACCCGCAATCACGCTACAATCAGGAAAAATTTACACTGTTTTTGCTAAGGGTTTCTTAGGCGGTACAGGTGCACAAGCTTTGGGTGCAGAGATTATTGCTAACAACTAATACCGAAAACTCGGTTTGAAAGAGGTTGAATGGCCAAGGCTGTTTAACCTCTTTTTTTGGGATATTCCAATATTGGGTGTAATGGCCATTATTTGCAGGAAATGTCTTTTTATAGCTATCAGTTTTTTAGAAAATTTCTAACTGCCAAATAATAATTTTACACTTACTGTGATTTTCTTGCCTCTGATGCGAATAATATTGTAAGCAAGAAATAAAAAAATGACCTCTATATCTAAAACAGCACCATTTCTCACTGTTATTGAAAACCATAAGGGCATTATATATAAGGTGGCCAATGCTTATTGCAAATTGGAAGCAGACAGAAAAGATCTTGTACAGGAAATCATATTACAACTCTGGAAATCATTTGATAAGTACAATGATCAATTCAAATACTCTACATGGATTTATAGAATTTCGCTGAATGTGGCTATTTCCTTTTTTAGAAAAGAAAGCACCCGAAAGAATATTTCCAATCCCCTTTCAGACCAAATATTCAATATTGCACATTTGCAAGAAAATAAGCAAAAAGAAGCTGGCTTTGAAATGTTGTATCAATTTATCTCTACTTTGCAAGATCTAGACAAAGCGCTCATATTACTCTACTTAGAAGAAAAAAGCCATAAAGAAATTGCAGAAATCTTAGGTATATCAGAAACCAATGTATCAACGAAAGTTGGCCGAATAAAATCAAGATTAAAACAACATTTTTCAAGCCTAAATTCCTAAACAAATGGAAGAAACAAATTTTGTTCTTTTATGGAAAGAACACTACGATAAAATAGACAAGTCATTGGCTTTAAACAAGCGAATCTTAATAGAAACCATTAATCAAAAAGCAAAAAGTGCTTTACAATCATTATCCAAATTCAAAACAAGAGGCATAATAACTGTTGTCATTTACCTCATTATTTTAGGTAGCATATTATCTTATGCTATCGCACATTATTCTTCCGCAGCCAACTACTTCATCGTATCTATGACTTGCATATTTATCATCAACATCATTGCACTATCTGACTATGTAAAACACCTGGTATGGGCCAATCGTATTGATTTTGATGGCAGCGTTACCGATATTCAACAAAAATTAGTCAAGCTGCAATTATCAATTTTCAGGCACAGCCGGGTTATGGTATTACAATTCCCGTTTTGGACTACTTTTTACCTAAGTGACCGCTGGTTTCCACATGCTGTTGGTTGGGAATATTTGGTTTTCCAAGGCACACTAACGATTACTTTTACTTTTGCATCCTATTGGCTATTCAAGAACCAAACAATAGAGAATGCTGATAAAAAATGGCTCAAAACATTGATAGCCGGATCTGGCGGAAAGGACGTAATGAAAGCATTAAACTACTATAAAGAAATTCAAGAATTTAAGCAATCCAATTAATTTGCTTGAGATAATGGAATGTTCTTCATTTAATAAAAAATTAGATCGCAATAATTAAGGTAAAAATGACAAGAAGGCAATTAACACTTTTTGTAGATGAGTCCATATCAGATGTGATTGAAAGTGTTCGAGAAAAATACAATCCCGAACAGTTTCAATTAATAAAAAGCCATGTGACTTTGTGCAGAGAAGATGAATTAATCAATATAGAAATGGTGCTAAATAATCTAACAAAAATCAACTGTGGGCCACTGGCAATTGCCTTTGAAAAAGTTTGCAGATTTAAGGATGGAAGTGGTGTTTGGTTACCTGCTTCAAATCACAATTCATCCTTTCAGGATTTAAGAATTATTGCATTAAAAAATGTAGTTGACAATCCTAAGAAACATATACCGCACATTACCCTAATGCACCCCAGAAATTCTATTTGTACTGATCGTATTTTTGAACAAATAGAAAAAGTAAACTTTCCGGAAAGCATAACCTTTAAGCAAATTTCATTGATTGAGCAAAGCGATGGAAAGCAGTGGAAAATATTGGAATTGATTGACCTTTATTAAGCGTTGGGAAAGACAGAATGCAACTTCGTGCAAAAAATGTGCTTACATCTATTCTAAAAATTAATCTTGCTATTAAATGGCACTAAGAAAAGAAACACCTATAACCAATCTTCACTTTTTTGAAAAGCTTCCTGAAAACGAACGACTGATAACCGATGTTCTCCGACAAATTATTTTTCAGTATTTACCAGAAAGGTGCAAAGAAAAATTGTCTTTTGGAGTTACTTACTTTTATGGCAAGAAGGAAATCTGTATAATATGGCCGGCCAGCATACCAAGAGGGGGAATAAAAGAAAGTGTTTTATTTGGGTTTTGGTATGGCAATAAACTAGTTGACGTTGACGATTACCTAACTCATGGCACCAACAAACAGATCTATTACAAAATTTACAAATCACCAGAAGAAATAGATGAAGTTGCTATTGCAAAGCTGTTAGCCGAAGCCGTTGTTATAGATGAAATTGTTGTTTGATAAGCATTACAACCGCTCTATAATACCTGCAACACCCTGTCCGCCTCCAACACAAGCAGTCACAAGGCCATATTTTTTATCAAGCCGTTTCAAATCGTGCAATATTTGCACAGTCAGTTTGCTACCTGTACATCCCAATGGATGACCAAGGGATATGGCTCCACCATTAATATTTACAATATCTTGGTTCATTTCCAATTGCCGGATAACCGCCAATGCCTGTGAGGCAAAGGCTTCATTTAACTCTATCAAGTCTATCTCAGACAAGTTCATATTAGCTTGCTTCAGTACTTTAGGAACCGCTGCCACAGGTCCAATGCCCATAATCCGTGGAAGCACTCCTGCGGATACACATTGTACAAGGCGACCGATAGGTTTTAGCCCCAATTCGTTCATCCGCTTTTCACTCATCACTATTACAAAACTTGCTCCGTCACTTGTCTGCGAAGAATTGCCTGCAGTAATAACACCACCAGCTGCAAAAGCCGGCTTAAGCTTGGCCAATGCCTCTATAGTTGTATCTGCTCTCGGTCCTTCATCTGTATCTACTACATAATTTTTTTTCTGCTTTTTTCCTTTCTCATCCAGGTAAACTTGCTCCACATTGATTGGTAGAATGCCATCTTTAAAATATCCACTTTTGATTGCATTGATTGCCTTTAAATGCGATTGCAAACTAAATGCATCCTGATCTTCGCGGCTCACATTATATTCTTTTGCGACAGCCTCTGCAGTTAGCCCCATATTCAGGTAATAGTCAGGTTCATCAGATGCTATAGAGTAAGCAGGCACTGTTTTCCAGCCTGCGGTTGGCACCATACTCATGCTTTCTACTCCGCCGGCTATAATGCAATCTGCCATACCAGCCCTTATTTTGGCTGTAGCAATAGCAATGGTTTCTAATCCGCTGGCGCAATAGCGATTAACCGTCATTCCAGGAACTAAAAAGCCCAAGGCACGTGCAGCAATAATTCTTCCAACTTGCAAACCCTGTTCTGCTTCGGGAACTGCATTGCCTACAATTACATCGTCTACCATAGCAGGTTCTACCTGAGGAACGGTCGCCATCAAACCCTTGATTACTTCAATGGCTAAATCGTCGGGACGTGTAAACCGAAATCCTCCTTTTTTACTTTTGGTTACTGCGGTTCTAAATCCAGCTATTATATAGGCTTCTTGCATATTTTCAATTTATTATCAAATGTAAGAAGAAAGGAAGTTGAAGCGTCAGACTTTAACTAATGTCTTCTACCATTACCTTCGCAACATGTATTCGTTGATTCGAGATATCCTGTTCAATTTTGATGCAGAAGCAGTGCATCACTTTTCTATGAATGTACTCCGGAATAGCTGCCAAATTGATATCATCAAAAAACAAATCAGTAACGCCTTTCGTTACAATCACCCTTCTTTAAAACGAAAAGTGTTTGGGTTGAGCTTTAAGAATCCGGTTGGAATGGCCGCAGGATTTGATAAAAATGCATTGTACATAAGAGAATTGGAAGCGCTAGGTTTTGGTTTTGTAGAAATAGGTACGGTTACGCCATTGCCTCAACAAGGGAATGATCAGCCAAGGCTTTTTCGGCTTCCGAAGGACAAAGCGATTATCAACAGAATGGGTTTTAATAATAATGGTGTAAAAGCGGTTGCTGCAAGGTTGAAAGCAACCAAACGAAATATTATCATTGGTGGAAACATTGGAAAGAACAAGATGACACCGAATGAAGATGCATGGAAGGACTACAATACTTGCTTTACTGAACTGTTTGATTGCGTTGATTATTTTGTAGTGAATGTGAGTTCACCGAATACACCAGGATTGAGGGCATTGCAAGAAAAAGGATCACTCATCAAGATATTTAGTGAACTGCAAAACATAAACCAAGGCAGATTATTTCCAAAGCCAATTCTACTAAAAATTGCTCCGGATCTTTCTGTAGGCCCATTGGACGATATTTTAGAACTGGCAAATGAGGTAAAATTGAGCGGACTTGTAGCCACCAATACAACCATTAGCAGAGATCATTTGTTGTCGGATACTAATACAGTTGAAAAAATAGGAGCCGGCGGATTAAGTGGTCTGCCATTAAAGGAAAAGTCAAGAGATATGATCGCCTATATAAATAAGCATTCCAATGGAAAAATCCCTATAATCGGTAGCGGAGGAATTTTTACAGGTGCAGAAGCAAAAGAAAAAATAGATGCAGGGGCTTCGCTTATTCAAGTTTGGACTGGTTTTGTTTATGAAGGGCCGGGCATAGTGAAAAAAATTTGCAAAGAGTTGGTGAAATAAGATGAAAAAGCCTATTGCTTAATTTGCTGGACCAATCAGATTGTTCAATTTTTTTATTTTATAAATTATATACTTAGCAATGCTGCGGCTACGATCCCCGCTGTCTCAGTTCTTAATCTTGTAACTCCTAATGTAACCGGAATATATCCAAATTCAATTGCCATTTGTATCTCCTCGTGTGTAAAATCGCCTTCGGGACCTAACAATATTTGCACAGAATTTTTTTGACGATATGCTGATATATCCTGCTTATGATCTTCCATGCAATGAGCGATTAATTTTGTTTGATCATTTGAAGTAGAACAAACTTTATCAAATGAAACGGGCTCTAATAAAACAGGAAGCCAAACTTGTTTACTCTGCATCATGGCACTTATCAAAATCTGCTTCATTCTGTCTAACCTAAAATGCTGCTTCTCTGTTCTGGCACAAAGCAAAGGAATAATTTCAGTAACACCTATCTCTGTTGCTTTTTCCAAAAACCACTCAAACCGGCTATTGTTTTTTACCAATGAAATGGCTATGGAAATTTTTCTTTCCTTCTGTGGTTGAAAATCTTTATCAATTATCCCAACAGTGCACTTTTTCTTATGATCGTCTATAATTTCAGCGGTCAGCAAACTGCCCGCACCATCCGTTAAGTGCAATTGTTCACCAGGCTTCATCCTTAATACTTGCACTACATGCTTTGAAGTGTCTTCATTAAGAGTAATGATATTTTCTGGCAGGTGATCAACAAAAAAAATAGGGCGTTCCATAGTTACAAATTAAAACAAAAACCCCGGAAGTTCCGGGGTTAAATATTTATACCAATGACAATTTTAAAAAGGATTTACATCATCAAACCCCTCATCAAATTCTCCGCTGTTCATTTTGCTGCCTTTTTGAATAAACAACTTTGCATTATCATCTCCACCTTGTGAAGAACCTCCAGGTTTAATATTGGTTGGCTTCCAGTTGCCCACTCCACCAGAAGGAGTTGAACCACTACCACTTGACCCACCGCTGCCTCCAAAATCGTCATCGCCTTCTTCTTCAACAAATTTTTGAATATGCAACAATGCTCTAAGCTTAATGGTTTCCAGGCTACCATTTCTATGTTTGGCTATTCTTACATGGGTTTCACCACGATTACTATTTCCCAGCTCATCGGTATTGATATCATAGTATTCAGGTCTGTACAAGAACATAACCATGTCAGCATCCTGCTCTATGGCTCCAGATTCTCTGAGGTCGCTCAACTGAGGCATTTTGCTTTCCTTTCTTGTTTCTACCGCCCGGCTTAACTGGCTAAGCGCAATGATAGGCACACTTAATTCTTTGGCCAGGCTTTTTAAATCTCTTGAAATGCGGCTAATCTCCTGCTCACGGTTTGAGTTGCGATCTCCACTTCCACTCATTAGTTGCAAATAGTCAATAATGATTAATCCCACCTGGTGCTTGTGAACCAATCGTCTGGCTTTTGCTCTAAATTCAAAGATGTTTAAAGCAGCACTATCATCAATAAAAATAGGTGACTGCGAAAGCCTGTTAATGCCTTTTGTGTACAATTGCTGCATTTCATAATCTTCCAATTTACCTCTGCTAATTTTCTCAAGCATTATTCCACTTTCGGCACTCAATATCCTTTGTACAAGCTGACTTGCACTCATTTCCAGACTAAAGAAAGCAACAGGTGTTGGTTTTGTTGGATGCAGTGCGGCACTTCTTGCAAGGTTTAATGCAAATGCAGTTTTACCCACAGAAGGACGGGCTGCTAATATGATTAAATCCGTTGGTTGCCAACCGTAAGTTATTTTATCAAGAGTTGGAAATCCTGTTGGAACACCTGAAATATCTTCTTGTTTATTCCTTAATTCTTCAATGCGGGTAATGGTTTTAGTCAGTACCGTATCTATGTCATCGAAGTTTTTCTTTAGGTAGTTGTTGGTAATTTTAAACATCTTACTTTCACTATCATCCAACAAATCAAAAACGTCAGTGCTGTCTTCATAAGCATCGGCTATAATCTCACCGCTTATTTTGATCAGTTCACGCTGAATAAATTTTTGCAAAACTATTCTGGCGTGAGCATCAATATTGGCAGTAGAAACCACCATATTTGTGAGCTTGGTAATAGCATATGGGCCGCCAACAATATCAAGTTCTTCTTTAAATTTCAGCTCTTCTACCACCGTCAAAATGTCGATGGGCTCATTTTTTTGGCTTAGCGACTGGAATGCTTGAAATATCCGTTGGTGAGAATCTACATAAAAACACTCCGGTTTTAAAATTTCAATAGCAATGTCAAATGCACCTTTTTCCAGCATGATTGCGCCCAACACTGCTTCTTCTAATTCTTTAGCCTGTGGGGGCACTTTTCCATATACCATCGTGCTCAAATCGAGCGATGGTTTCCTTTTAAATTTTCGATCTTTATTTAAACTTGTTAAGTCCATTTATGTGGTTAGTAGGATTTTAAAAACTAATATTTAATTTTTTCACCGGTACCATCTATCGTTTTCCAGCCTTTCCAGAAAATGTCAGGATTCTTTATCGGGAGGACGAATATAGTGGTCTGTTTTTTTATAGAAACTATTTTTGCCAAAGAATAATTGTTCTTTTTTCATCAACAAGGTTATACCACACTATGTTTATGGTTATAAACATACCATCGTTATTTATGCACAATTTAAAAAAGTTTTCCGCCTTATTCGTTAATATATTCACACAATTTGTGCAGAAAGAAATACTAAATAAAGATTGCTTTTATGCAACTTTTTTCTTAAAATTAAAGACGATAAATAATAACCTTCTTAAGAAAAAAGCAATACAAAAAGTAAGAAAAATAGACTGATCGAAATGATAAATAAATATTTTATTTGAAATAAATAGCATTCGAAAACTTCTTGCCTCCTTCCTATTTTTTAACTTCTTATCAGTGAATAAAAGCACTCCTCAAATCCACCTGTTATATTTGCATTTAGAAAAAGATAAAAATGACAATTAGTTATAAATGGCTGAGCGAATATTTACCCGATTCAATAGAACCAGAAAAACTCTCTGCAATCCTTACTTCTATAGGTTTGGAGGTAGAGAGCCTTGATTACTATGAAAATATTAAAGGCAGCCTAAAAGGGATTATAATTGGTGAGGTTTTAGCATGTACACAACACCCAAATGCAGACAAGCTAAGACTTACCAAAGTGGATATCGGTGCAACAGACCCATTAAATATTGTGTGCGGAGCAAGCAATGTAACTGTAGGACAAAAAGTTTTGGTAGCTACCATCGGTACAACTATTTATCCAACTAATGGTGAACCCACGACCATGAAACTGGCCAAAATAAGGGGTGAAGAAAGCCAGGGAATGATCTGTGCAGAAGATGAAATTGGAATGAGTACCAATCATGATGGGATAATGGTATTGCCAACAGAAACAAAAGCCGGAACAAAAGCAGCAGACTATTTTCAACCTTATACCGATTGGATTTATGAAATAGGCCTAACGCCCAATAGAATGGATGCCATGAGCCACCTTGGGATAGCAAAAGATGTTTGCGCTTACCTCACTCATCATAATAATAAAGAAGCTCGGTCAAAATCTCCTTTTAAAAATGCATTTCAAGTTGACAATCAATCGCTGCCAATTAAAGTAGTAGTTGAAAATAATATTGCATGCAAAAGATATGCAGGTGTAAGCATTTCAGGCATTACGGTAAAAGAAAGCCCCAAATGGTTGAAAGAAAAATTAGAAGCTATTGGGCAACGGCCAATCAATAACATTGTTGATATCACCAATTATTTGCTTCAAGAAACAGGGCAGCCCCTTCATGCTTTTGATGCAGACCAAATAAAAGGAAAAACTATTATCGTAAAAAATCTGGCACAAGACACTTTGTTCACCACATTGGATGAGAAAGAAAGAAAATTGAGCAAAGACGACCTCATGATTTGCAATGGCAACGAAGAAGGCATGTGCATTGCAGGAATATTCGGCGGTGCAAAAAGTGGTGTTAGTACTACAACTAACAATATTTTTATTGAGAGTGCATGGTTCAGCCCAACAATCATTAGAAAATCGTCTATTAAACATGGGTTAAGAACCGAAGCTGCAGTAAGGTTTGAAAAAGGAGTAGATATATCCAATGTTGTAAATACTTTAAAACGAGCCGCTTTATTGATAAAAGAAATTGCCGGTGGTTCTATTTCATCGGATATTATAGATATTTATCCCGATCCCGCCGAAAAAACGCAGGTTGCCATTAAATACCACTATCTGAAAAAATTAAGTGGTAAAAATTATCATCGCGATGCCGTAAAAAGAATATTGAGCAGCCTTGATTTTGAAATAATTAAAGAAGGAATGGATGAACTTTGGGTAGCCGTTCCCTTTAGTAAGCCTGACATAAGTTTACCTGCTGATATTGTTGAGGAAATAATTAGAATGGATGGGCTAGACAACATTGAAATTCCTTCAACAATGACCATTACCCCTGCACCAGATGAGAATATTTTTAAAGAAAACCTGAAAGAAAAAATATCGGGGTTTCTAATCGGGCAAGGCTTTAGTGAAATTGTTACCAACTCAATCACCAACAGCCAATACTATTCTGATGAAGTTTTAAGTGGCTCAGTTAAAATGATCAATAGCTTAAGTACTGAGTTGGATGTCATGCGTCCTTCTATGGTAGAAACTGGTCTGGAAACAATTTCATACAATTTAAATAGAAAAAACAAAGATTTGCAGCTGTTTGAGTTTGGCAATACCTATCATACTACAGGCATTGGGGCTTATAGCGAAACCGAACATCTGACTTTATATATGACTGGTCTCTCTCATCCGGCTTCTTGGAGGACTAAAGCAATTCCTACAGACTTTTATGTTGCCAAAGGCATTGCAAATGCTGTTCTTAAATTATGCGGTATACAAAAAGCTACTTTTTCGGTAGAAAAAAATCCCGATTACTCCACCGTTGTTTCAGCAGAAATAAACAAAAAAAATGTGGTAACCATTGGTGAACTTTCCCCAGCTCTTTTAAAGGCATTTGACATTAAACAACCCATTTTCCTTGTTGATTTTGACTGGAAACAGCTTGTAAAGCTAAACAACAGCAAAAAAATTACCTATAAAGAAGTTTCAAAATTTCCGGCAGTGATCCGGGATTTGGCTTTAGTGGTTAATCGCTCCGTTACTTATGAAGCATTGGAAAATGCTGTTTCAAAAGCGAAAATTGCTAAATTACAGGAGGTTCAGTTATTTGACATTTTTGAAAGTGAAAAATTAGGCGCAGACAAAAAATCTATGGCTGTTAGCTTTACCTTTATAGATGATGAAAAAACCCTCACCGATAAGGAAATTGATGGGATGATCAATAAACTAATTGGCACTTTCGAAATTGAACTGAATGCTGAAATAAGAAAATAAACCAATTTATGGAAACTTCAAATCAAATACATAGAATTGAGGATAAGGTACAGCAGCTGCTCAAAGAATATGAACTAGTAAAGAAAGAAGCTGAGCGACTGCAAAAAGAAAATGTAGGTCTAACCAAAGAACTGCAGTCAAAAACTGAGTTGTTGAATAGCTTGCAACAAAAGGTTGATGCATTGAAAATTACGTCCACAGGCTTGGAAGCTGGCAGTAAAAAAGAGTTGGAAAATAGAATTGATACTTATATAAAAGATATAGACAAATGCCTAGCGCTTCTTAATTCCTAGTTATGCCAAAGCCGCTAATACCCATAAATATCATTGTAGCCGATAGGTCTTACCGGTTAAAAATAGATTCTACTGATGAAGAAATGGTAAGAAAAACGATGAAACTGATCAATGAAAAAATAATTGAATTTAAGACAAACTTTTCTGGCAAGGACATGCAGGATTACGTTTCTATGGTGCTACTTTGGTTTGCTACGGAACAACAAAGGCCATCACCTGAGATGCAATTTGAAGAAGAAGGAATGGAAAAATTATCTAAAATTGAAGCAAAGCTTAATAAAGCATTGTCAAGATAAAGGCAATTGCAATAGACCATTTAAACCGAATGCGTTCAAATCTTTCAGTCAATTTAATTTACAAAAATAAAACAGCAGCAATCGGCACCTTTCAATTACATTAACAAAATATCGTATTCAAACTACTACTTTTTATCGTTCATAAATAATATCTTCGCCAATTAAGGCTTGCTCATTTCAAACTAATAGAGCGGAAGAAAATATACATTAATAATCTTATAAAAAAACATTAATAAGAATGGATTCATCGATATTAACTATCATAATTGGTATTGTGGGGATAGCAGGAGGGATATTTGTAGGTAAACTTCTTTTTGCAAAAGACACCAAAAAGCAAGTCGAGGATGCAGAACAACAAGCTAAAAAGCTAATCGCAGATGCACAATTACAGAGCGAAAACCTCAAAAAGGAAAAGATATTAGAAGCAAAAGAGAAATTTGTTCAACTAAAAATCGATCACGACAAAGATGTGACAGAGCGCACACGTAAAATTGCAGAAGCTGAAAACAAGATTAAACAAAAGGAAGTTACCCTCAATCAGAAAGACCAAAGCCTTGAAAAGCAATTGAAAGACAATGATGTAATTAAGGAAAACCTTAATCGTCAGATTGAAGTAGTTAGTCAGAAAAGAACCGAACTGGAGAAACACCAGGAAGAACACATTCGGAAACTGGAAAAGATCGCTGCACTTACTGCTGAGGAAGCAAGAAATCAATTAATTGAAGGGCTAAAGCAAGAAGCACAAAGCCGTGCTTTAAGCATTCAGCAGGAGATCATTGATGATGCTAAGCAAAAGGCAAACAAGGAAGCAAGAAAAATTATCATCCAAACTATACAGCGTACTGCAGCTGAGCAAGCTATTGAAAACGCTATTACAGTTTTCAACCTTGAAACAGATGAAGTAAAAGGCCAAATTATTGGTAGAGAAGGAAGAAATATTCGTGCATTAGAAGCTGCAACAGGTGTAGACCTCATTGTAGATGACACGCCTGAAGCGATCATTCTTTCATCTTTTGATCCATTAAGAAGAGAAATAGCCCGATTAAGCCTTCAACGGTTGGTTACAGATGGCCGTATTCACCCTGCTCGTATTGAAGAAGTTGTGGAGAAAACCCGCAAGCAATTAGAAGAACAGATTATGGAGATTGGCGAAAGGACCGTTATTGAACTTGGCATTCATGGCTTACATAAAGATCTTGTAAGGATTGTTGGTAAAATGAGATTTAGATCGTCTTATGGTCAAAACCTATTGATGCATAGCCGCGAAGTAGCCAACCTTTGTGGCATCATGGCTAGCGAACTAGGCATGAACCCAAAATTGGCTAAACGTGCCGGATTACTACACGATATAGGCAAAGTTCCGGATGAAGAAACAGAATTGAGCCACGCATTACTAGGTGCCAAACTTGCTGAAAAGTATGGTGAACATCCTTCGGTAGTAAATGCCATTGGAGCACACCACGACGAGATGGAAATGCAATTTGTCATCTCTCCTATTATTCAGGCATGCGATGCTATAAGCGGCGCAAGACCGGGTGCCAGAAGAGAAATCATGCAGCAATACCTGCAAAGAATAAAAGAATTGGAAACATTGGCATTAGGGTATCAAGGAGTAGAAAAAGCTTATGCAATTCAAGCAGGTCGCGAATTGCGTGTGATAGTTGAGGCTGATAAAGTGACCGATAATGATAGCGATAAACTAAGTTTTGAAATAGCACAGAAAATACAAACTGAAATGACCTATCCGGGTCAGATTAAAGTAACAGTGATCAGAGAAAAAAGAGCGGTGAATATTGCCCGTTAATTTTAATTTGCTCTAATATTCAAAAGTCCTTCTTTTTTCAAAGAAGGACTTTTTTTATGTTAACCAACATTGATTTTCGATTAATGCAACCTTAAAGTCGCCTTAAAAGTCTTTGTTGTAATTATTACCAATTAGCATCCAATTTTCTGCGAAATATCCAACTATTCTCATCGAACAACCAATTGTCATTACTATTAAAACACATGTAAACAATTTTTTGTCATATGAAATCATTTGTCGCATACCCTATAGAAATGGAAAAAATATTATACCCGGAAGTTTCAGAACATAGTTTTTCAGGAAAACTATTGGCACATTATGAACTGTTTAAACGCATTGCTTTTCTGGAAGGGAGCATTGTTAAATGTGGAATTTCGGCAGAATCCTCTTTTATGCGCTTTGCCAGTTTCAGAAACCTGATAGTAGAACAGTCGAACCACAAAGTAGTTGCTTTTGAGAAACAAACAAAAAGCCTTTACATTGACAATGAAGAAGACACGAGTGGGACACTGTTATATAAAGTAAAAAGTGCTGCTATAGATACCAAAGCCCTCCAAAAAAAGTTATTAAAGAAAGGACTTTCCAACAAAATTGAATTTGTGCCGGGAAATATGGGCGATTCTATTCCTGAATATTTGATGGAAAATCCAGATTTTAAAATTTCATTCCTCAATATTGATATGGATGATTATGATGCGGCTTTAATTGCATTGCAGTTCTTTTACCCTAGGTTGGTACATGGTGGCATATTAATTTTTGATAATTATTACAAAGGAGAAGAAGATTTCCGCGCTGTTCAGGACTATTTTCAACATAATTTCATTCATTTAAGTAATTTTTCAATCAATAAAGGGCCTCACTATTTGGTAAGACAGTAAAAGATTGGTAAAAACTTTTTTGATTAATAAAAACCCCTTAACTTTGCACTCCGCAAAAAAATCATAGATATGAACGCTGTAGCTTTTGTGCATGAGCAGTTGACTGTAACCAAAGTGGTACCAAAATTTAAGGCTGGTGATAATATCACAGTTAATTATAAGATAGTAGAAGGAGCTAAAGAAAGAATTCAATCTTTCAAAGGTGATTGTATTAAGCGCCAAGGTCAAGGTGCTACTGCAACATTCACAGTTCGTAAAATATCTGACGGTGTAGGCGTAGAACGTTTATTTCCAGTAAACTCTCCAAACATCGATTCAATTGTACTTCACAAAGTTGGTAAAGTTCGTCGTGCCAAGTTGTTCTACCTTCGCGAAAGAAGTGGAAAGAGTGCAAGGATCAAAGAAAAAAGATATTAATCAACTTTACCAGCATAATATTATTGAACGGAAACTATGGTTTCCGTTTTTTGTTTGCACCAAAAAACTAACTTAACATTTTAATTGTTGGATTTGGCAATAAAAATCATTTTATACGCTTACTTTTGTAGTCTAAAATTTTTTCTATGTTCACAAATTTCCTGTTTGGAATGCCAGGTGGCAGCGAATGGATTTTGATAGTTCTAGCTGTGCTAATTTTATTTGGAGGAAGGAAAATTCCTGAATTCATGAGAGGATTGGGCAAAGGCATCCGAGAATTTAATGATGCAAAGGACAATGTGAAAAAGGAAATCGAAGACGGAATTAGTGATAAAGATGGCAAAAGAACCTCTCAAAATAGTTCTATTCAAAAACCTTAATATTTCCACCGTTCAGCCTCTTGTTTAGTTTTCATTCCATTAAACAATATCAAAGTGAATTAAAGAACGGCCAAACCACCTGCGTGGAAGCTGTTCAGCATTATCTGGATAAGATAACTGTAACCTCGCACCTTAATGCGTGGCTAGAGGTATATAGTGAGGAAGCACTTATTACTGCTGCCCAACTTGACCAACAGCGAAACGCTGGAGGACCAATTGGAAAACTACATGGCGCAATAATAGGCCTCAAAGATGTAATTTGTTATAAAGGTCATTCTGTTTCAGCAGCTTCAAAAATTCTCGAAAATTTCACTTCGCTATACAATGCAACTGCTACTGAACGCCTCATTGCCGAAGGCGCCATAATAATTGGTCGTCAAAACTGTGATGAATTTGCGATGGGCGGTAGCAACGAAAATTCTGCATATGGTCCTGTTAAAAATGCCATAGATGAAGAGAGGGTTTCCGGTGGCTCATCCGGCGGCTCGGCTGTAGCTGTCCAATCCGGTGCGTGTATGGTGAGCTTAGGAAGCGATACAGGAGGCTCTGTAAGACAACCTGCAGACTTTTGTGGCATTATAGGAATGAAGCCAAGTTATGGCACTATTTCGCGTTATGGATTGATTGCATACGCTTCTTCATTTGACCAAATTGGCATTTTTGCAAAAAACATAGCTGATGTTTCTTCTGTACTTGAAGTAATTTCAGGTCCTGATGACTATGACAGCACAGCATTACAAGCGCCTTTTTTTTCACCAAAGCATAAAGAAGAAAACAAAAAATATCGGGTCTGTTATTTTTCTAATGCAGTTAATCACCCTTTATTGGATCCGGAAATCGGGCAATCTATTATGGCTTTTGCAGAAAAGATGAAAGCAGATGGTCATGTGGTTGAACCGGTTGAATTTGAGTTACTAGATTATATTGTTCCTACTTATTATGTTTTAACTACAGCGGAGGCTAGTAGCAACCTTTCAAGATATGATGGCGTAAGATATGGGCACAGAACAGCCGTAGAAAATGACAGTCTACTTGAAATGTACAAACTCTCTAGAAGCGAAGGTTTTGGCGCAGAAGTCAAACGAAGGATCCTACTAGGAACATTTGTATTGAGTGCCGGCTACTATGATGCATATTTTACAAAAGCTCAGCAAGTAAGGCAGTTGCTTAAGAATGAAACCAACAAGATTTTTCAGCAATATGATGCCATTTTGCTACCTACCGCACCTACCACAGCCTATAAGTTTGGTGAAATGAAAGACCCAATTGAGATTTTTCTGGCAGATATCTATACTGTTTATGCCAATTTGGTTGGTATCCCCGCCATTTCTATCCCCCTTTTTAACAGTTCCAAAGGGCTCCCTTTTGGACTGCAGTTGATGACATCTCAGAAAAATGACTTACCTTTGCTCCTCCTTTCGAAAGACCTATTAGATCTGAACCGATAGCAACAGTCACAGATCACTTACTTACTACTACCTATCCAAGGCTATTGAAACCGTATTGTTAACTAAACATTGGTAGTGTTCAGCATGAAAACTGTGAAATTTTCTGTGAAGCTTCGACGGCTTATTAAATCGTTATTAGTTGCTGTATTTATCTTTTTTATTGCTTTGGCAGGTAGCGCCTTCATGTCCGAAGGTTCAGACTCCAAAGCGGCTGCGGTTGATAGTTTAATGACCGACAAAAGCGGTTTTAAAAGTCTTTTTGTTGCCTCTTATTTTGATCCTACTAAACCATATGTAACCCAACTTAATCCAAAAGCAGTTCCTTTTGTCCAGAATTATATAAAATCGACCGGACCTGAACTAGAGAAAATGAAACATTGGGGTAAACCCTACTTTGATATGTATGACGGCATTTTGGCGCAGCATGGCATTCCTGTAGAGCTCAAATATCTTTCTGTAATAGAATCCTCGTTAGTATCTAATGTGGTGTCCCATGCAGGTGCTGTTGGTCCATGGCAAATTATGGATTATGAAGCCCGGAGAATGGGACTGAGGGTGGATAGCGAAAAAGACGAAAGAACGAATTTTTATAAAAGCACACACGCTGCCGCTAGAATTTTGAAAGAATTGCATCGTGAGTTCAACGATTGGTTGTTAGTAGTGGGCGCATACAATTGCGGAAGTGGTAGAATGAGGCAGGCCATTAGAAAAAGTGGTAGTAAAAATTTTTGGGACTTGCAATACAATTTGCCGGAAGAAACCCGAAATCATGTTAAAAGGTTTATTGGTACTCACTATATCTTTGAAGGAAGTGGCGGGTTGACCACCATGACCGCAGATGAAATAACAGACTTTAATGCTGCAAAAAAACAAGCTAAAGCAGATGGTCTCACAGCAATACCTACCGAAACAATAAAAATTGCAGGTCGGTACAAAGCAGCAATTATCTGCGATCATTTGGGAATGGAAATTGGTGTTTTTAACAAGTTAAATCCTAATTTTGACAAAATGATTGCAATAGGAAACTATGTTATGCATCTTCCTTTTGATAAGATTGATTTGTTTGTAGCAAAGAAACCAGCCATACTGAACGAATCTGTTCAGTTTTTGTTGAATAATTAACCATCCCCTCCTAATTGCTTTTCGAGGTTTTTTTATTGTAATAGAAAAGAGCTGTCTTAAAAGGGCAGCTCTTTTAGTTGAGGCTAGTCGGTAATTCTATCAGATCATGTTCACTAAATATTTGGATCAATATTGTGCCCCCGCAAACATTTTATTTTGACTTTGAATTGGAGTTTGTGAGAACACAATATCAATCATAAAGCATCCGCTTTGCGGAAACTTTTATTTACTTTTTCTGTTTTAACTTATCTCATTACCCATTTCTATGTTGATCGTATTTTGTTGCCTGTTCTCCATAAATTTTCTGCCGAAAAACAGAGGTTGTTTAATGTCTTAACGCAGCGAGACTTCGAATGCAATATAATTGGAGATCTATAAGCGTTGGGTTGGAAAAGTACATACGCACAAATGAAAACATAGCAAGAAGAAAATGCATCAAGAAAAAATCTTCATTATAGCTTCCCCTTTTAGCAAACATTCTTCATACTCTTTTTCAGCATTGCAATAGGCAGTTATGGCACTTCCAACATGAAAAGACAATTGTTGACTTGTTTCGTTGTAAACAAGACTGCGAATGACCACATTAAAATCAAAGTCTTTGTCTGGAGTAATGTATCCTACTGTGCCTGAATAAATACCTCTTTTACTTTTTTCATATTGCTCTGTTAATTCCATCACTTTTATTTTAGGTGCACCCGTCATACTTCCCATGGGAAACATGGCCTGTATTACATCTACAAAAGATTTATTCGGGCTAAGCCTACCTGAAACAGTTGATATCATGTGATGGACATTGGGGAAACTATACAAACCGAATAACTCATCTACTACTACGCTTCCATCATCACATATTTTGCTCAGGTCATTTCTCACCAGATCCACTACCATTACATTCTCACTTCTTTCCTTTTTATTATTAATCAATTGCTCTTTATTCAGGTCATCATTTTCAGCAACAATTTTATCTCTGGCAATGGTGCCTTTAATAGGCTGAGAAATAATCTTTGGTCCTTCTTTTTGCACAAATCTTTCTGGACTGGCACACATCAAGTATTTATCTATCAACTTATAATAAGCAGCAAAAGGATTGGGTGAAAGCGAACTCAATTTTCGATATACTGATAATGGGTGAATGTTCGCTTCGGCTAAAAATTCCTGGCAATAATTAATAACATAGCAATCTCCATAATGAATATGTTCCTTCAATTTATTGACAGCGTCCAAATAGTCTTCTTTTGTTTGCCGTGGTTTAATTGAAGCCTTCGAAAGTACCATTGGTTCAGGAATAATTTGCAATATTTGTTTGTAAATTTCTTCTACATTATCGTTGCATACACCAATGGATAATACCCCATCATTGAGCGCCAACAACACTTCTGGTACATACAAAAAACAGTCTGGGAAACCACAAGAATCAGGATGCTGAGAAAGTAGCTGTGGCTCTATCTTATTGTTAAGTTCGTAATTAAAATGGCCAAACAACCAATCATCGTTCGATTGTAAAAATGCGGAGAGGGAATTGAAAAAATCCTGACCTGGTTCAAAGGCATCCAGTATACCAACTCCTGCAATACATTCATAGGTTTGATGAGCTGCATTATATTGATGATTGTCCATAAAACAACAAATGCTGAACTGGTTTGTCCAGCTCAACATTTGATGCTTCATCAATTCCGTATCCTTTACATGAAATGTGTGATATACTCTGTTCACTAAAATTTATTCACTAATAATCATCGTCATCGTCATAGCCGCTACCGCCACGGGGGGATGAGCCTCCGAATAGATCTTTAAACTCATCATCTACCTTGAAATCATCATCGTCGTCGATTTTTTTACCGCCAGCTTTCTTGCCAGATTTAGGAATGTCAAATTCAGCAAAGTCCGGATCCCAATCATCACCTTCTTCTACCTTTTCCCAGTCATCAGCTTGGGCTTCTCCTTCTGCATCGTCATCGTCATCAACAACTTTACCTTTAGCACCTGATTTTTTGCTTGGTTTGATATCCTCCATATCCAAATCATCATCTTCCTGTTCTATTTTAGACTTAGATGCACTCGAAGACTTCTTTTCCACAGGTTCAGAACCTGTAGTTTTTTTAGGCAATTTTTCTTTTCCTGATTTTGCAGCCATAGTTCAATTAGATTTTGAAAGCGTAAAAATGAAACTTTTTCCTATCAACCAAAATTTTTTTTACATGAAATTGAAAAAATTTCCATCAATTTTAAAACAAATGTCATTTTGGAAGAAAAATTAAGATTTTCTGCCCACCTTTTAGCAAAATTATTGCTTATTACTTTATTTAAGCCAAGCCTTTTTCATTTGTGGTTCATTTTGAAGTTTCTCCAATAAATAGTTGTCAATTTCAATTTGAGAACGAATTTTTGGCATATCGCCTGAATCAACGTAATGATTTAACAACTCGCCATCTAAAATTCTTGCTTTTACATTGTCTTTTAACTGTATTGCCAATATATCTTTCAATTCCTCCACAATTGTTTTATCTATAATAGGAACAGAAGCCTCTACCCGATGATCCAAATTTCGGACCATCCAATCAGCCGACGAAATGTACACTTTTTCTTTCCCTCCATTGTGAAAGATGATAACCCTTGCATGCTCCAGGTATTCATCTACAATGCTGATGGCAACAACAGGCTTTTTAAATTTTGCATTATCAAATACACCACAGAAAATACCTCGGATAATCATTTTAATCCTAACGCCTGCATGTGCTGCTTCATACAATTTTTCAATTAATTCAGGATCACTGAGCGAATTCAGTTTTAGCGTAATGGATGCTTTACGTTTTATTCTTGCGTTCTTGATTTCACGATTTATTAGGGCATATAGTTCACGCCGCATATTGGTAGGGCATACCATTAAAGTGCGGCACTGCTTCAGTAACTCATTACCAGCTTTTGGGTTTTCAAAATAATTCATGATGCGGTTAATGTCTGCCATCACTTGCCTATTGCTTGTCAGCAAGCAATGATCCCCATACAATGTTGCCGTTTGCTCATTCAGATTGCCCGTACTTATAAATCCAAATTGAACAATACGTTCACCCATCCTTTTTCGAATAATACAAAGCTTTGCGTGTACCTTAAAGTTATCAACGCCTATCAAAACCCTCACACCCTCTTCCTCCAATCTAGTCTTCCAGGCCAAATTGGCTTCTTCATCAAACCTTGCTCTTAATTCCAACATCACTACCACTTGCTTTCCATTGCGAGCAGCATTAATCAGTGCATTAATTATTCTTGAATTATTGGCAAGCCTGTAGGCGGTTATTTTAATCATTATCACATCAGGATCCATTGCAGACTCTCTTAGTAAATCTATGATGGCATTAAAGGAATGATACGGAAAATGTAGCATCACATCTTTGTTGAGAATAACATCTGTTACTCTATTAGAACCCGAAAGTGCAGGATGAACAAATGGTTCACGCCTTTCACTCTTCACTCTGAAGACATCGGGAAAATCCATAAAATGCCTGAAATTATGGATGCGACCGCCAGGGATGATGTTGTCTTTTCTGGAAAGATTTAGTCTGCGAATGAGGTACTCCAATAGGCCGGCATCCATTTCTTTGTCATAAATAAAACGCACTGTTTTTCCTCTTCGCCGATTCTTTAGACCCCTTTCTATTTTTTGAATAAGCGAGGTGGATATATCATTGTCTATATCTATTTCTGCATCTTTTGTCACTTTAAAAACATGAGAACTAAAATGATCAAAACCAAAGTAAGAGAAGATAGCCGGTAAATTAAACCGGATTACGTCTTCCAATAGGATAATGTGTTTTTCCCCTTCAGGAGATGGCAATTGGATAAACCTTCCTCCGCTGCCGCGAGGTATTTCTATTAGCGCATATTTTTGTTGATAAGCGTCTTCATACTTCCGCATGACAACACCTAAGTAAATGGATTTTTCGCGGAGGTAAGGGAACTGAGGAATACTTTCAATGAGCAGTGGAATAACATTGTTTCGAACTTCTGCTTCAAAGAACTTAATAACAAACTGCTGTTGTTCTTCATTAAGCTGTTCATTGGTTAAAAAGAATATTTTTTGCGCTTCCAGTTCTTTAATTATTCCATCCCAAATTCTATGAAATTCATTCTGCTGTTTTAGTACAATGATTTGAATTTCGTCCAATATATTTTGTGGATCGGCTTCCAAATGCATATTTTTCTTCCCCATCTGCATCATTCGCTTCAAAGTAGCTACCCTTACCCTGAAGAATTCATCCAGATTATTGGAGAATATTCCCAAAAACTTGATCCTCATTTTAAGGGGTACAGTAGAATCATTTGCTTCTTGCAGCACCCTTGCGTTGAAACTAAGCCAACTTATATCCCTACCTATTATTTTATTTTTCATCTGTTTGCAATCGGCATCAAATATAGTAAAGCAATTTTTTGCAGCATATTAAGTTTAAAAATAGTAAAATGATTGAATGTGTCTATAAAATTACAAAATAAGTACCCGTTATTAATTGATGATATCTATAGTTTTCTAATTTGCGGCACATGACTAATTTCATTCCAATATTTCCACTTGGTATCATTGTTTTTCCTGGAGAGGAACTGAACCTGCATATTTTTGAACCTCGCTATAAACAACTGATTACTGATTGTTTTGCAGAAAATAAGCCATTTGGCATGCCCACCATTCTCCCTACTGGCCTGGGCGAAAGAGGAACATTGGTGCGTATCAAAGAAATAGTAGAAGTATATGCAGATGGAAAAATGGATATTAAGACAGAAGGCATTTCTATATTTAGAATATTGGAAATAGTAAAATCGGTCCCCGACAAATTGTACAGTGGTGCAATTGTGAATTATCCGCAAAACGATGAAAACGTAAAAAGCGCATTAATAAAAATTGTAACGAATGCCATTCGAGAACTTCATGCTATATTAAAGTTGAATAAGGATTTTAAGAAATCAGATGAAGAACTTTTGTCATATGATTTGGCACACCATGCTGGATTATCGCTAGTAGAGGAATATGAATTTGCAGCGTTGTTTCGCGAAGACCATAGGCTTGAATACCTGAAGCGGCATTTAAAAAAAGTACTTCCTGTATTAAGTGAAATGGAACTGTTAAAAGATAGAATAAAGTTGAATGGTCATTTCAAAAATCTATCCGGTAATTTTGATATCTAACGCAAACCAATCATTCTCAATTAATATCTCAATTTAATGACCACCCTCTGTTTCGACTTTGGTAATACCAGAAAAAAATGCGCCGTCTTTATTAATAATGAGTATGCTGAAGAAAACGTGATGGAATCCGACTCTATAGAGGTAACAACCTCATTAATTGACAAATACCATCCTTCAAAAACCATTCTATCATCTGTCACTAACCACAATTTGGCTATCGAAGAAGTGTTGGCTGCAAAATCCTCCTTTCACAAACTATCTATAGAAAGTAAGCTCCCTATAACCTCTCCGGTAGGGCAACCACATACGATAGGAACTGACCGTCTGGCAATGGCAGTGGCCGCAGTAACTATGTACCCAAAGCAAAACAACCTGGTGATTGGGCTAGGAAGTTGTATTACTTATAATTTTATCAACAAGTATCATCAATTTATTGGCGGAAGTATCTCACCTGGCATGGAAATGCGTTTTAAAGCTTTGAATTATTATACTGATAAGCTTCCTTTGGTCACTCAAGACTGGAATTTCCCTCTGCTGGGTTATGACACAAAAACCAATATTCAAAGTGGTGTTTTAACTGGTATGGCCAGAGAAATTGATGGAATAATTGACTTATATAAAGAAAAATTTACAAACTTTAACGTGCATTTAACCGGGGGCGATATAGCCTTTTTTGGCAGCCTTCTTAAAAATAAGATATTTGCAGACCCTTATCTAATCTACAAAGGACTAAATGCGATCAGTGAGTACAATCAATAAACAAGACATTCTTCTAATAGTAATATTTCTGTCAATTTTTACTTCGCTTAATGCACAGGAAAATTCGCCTTTTTCCAGATATGGATTGGGAGATATATATCCCTCAAAAAATATCATTAACCGTTCAATGGGAGGAGTATATACAGTGGATTCCAATTCTACAAGCGTAAACTTCAATAACCCGGCTTCTTATAGTGATTTTTACCTCGTCACTTATGATATTGGAATTTCTATTGACAGCCGAACATTGAAAAGTGCCAATCCTGCGTCTAAATATAATTCAGTCAATTTTTCACCTTCTTATTTATCACTGGGCTTTCCGTTAAGTATCAAGAAAAAAATTGGTATGGCTTTTGGGCTTCGGCCACTGACCAGAGTGAGCTATTCAATAGAAGAAAACAAGCGATTGCCTGCTGATAGTATGGCCTATATTTATCAGGGCGACGGCGGCTTATACCAGGGATTCATTGGTATAGGAAAAAGATGGGGAAATTTAAACATAGGAATAAATACCGGCTTTCTATTCGGAAGAAAAGAGAGTAAAACAAGTGCCATCCCCATTGACAGTGTGCAAACGTATAAGTCAAACTCAACAACCACAGCTTCCTATAGCAGTAGCTTTTTATCAGGCGGCATTCAATATACTGCCCAAGTAAATAAATTGACATCTGTCAGGTTTGGACTAACAGGAACCTTGAAACAACAACTAAGTGCCACCCAACAAATACAGCGAGAGACATTCGCCTATGATTTTAATGGAAATCCTGTAACGATTGACAGTGTGTACAAATCACCTGAAGTAAACGGGACCATTCAGTTGCCATCATCATATGCTGCGGGTATTGGTATTTCAAAAATCGCTATAGTTAAAACCTATAAGTACGAAAAACTGTTTGTAGGCATAGAATACGAGTCCAGCCAATGGTCGCAATACCGATACTTTGGTCAAACTGATAAACTGCAGAACAACTGGCAGGTGAAAATTGGAAGTAAATTTTTGCCGAACGCAATGAGTACCAATTTTTGGAACAGGACAACCTACCGTGCAGGTTTTTATTATGGAAAAGATGCCATTAATGCAGATGGAAAAGGTTTGCCGGTTTATGCTTTTTCTTTAGGCACCGGTTTTCTTGTTGGCAAACATAGTAGAAACTATGACAACCAATGGACAAACATTAATACCACATTTGAGTTTGGAAAGAGAGGAAACAACAACAATAACATTACTGAAAGTTTCTTTCGTTTTTCAGTTGGTTTAAACCTGAGTGACAGGTGGTTTGTCAAGCGTAAATATGATTAGTTATTATTTTAAAAAATATTCAATATCGGCAGCCATCATTATTGGCTGCTTTTTTGTTTTCTCCTGCGAGAACGATTATAATCAGATACAAAACCTTAATAAAAAAGAGATCAGTGTAGAAGAAGGAAAAGACATTGAAAGCTACCTTAGCCAGGATGGAAAAGTAAAAGCAAAATTAACGGCACCCATCATGCTACGCTACCTTAGGGATACGCCGAAAGTAGTTTTCTCCAAAAGCCTACATGTTGATTTTTACAACGACAGCACCAAAATAGAAAGTCAGCTAAATGCAAAGTATGGCCACTATCTTGAAAACCAGAACAAGGTTTTTCTAAAAGATAGCGTGATCGTATTCAATGTATCAAAAGACACTTTATTTTGCAATGAATTAAATTGGGATCAGTTGCAATCAACTTTCTATACCGATAAAAATGTTATTATCAAAAAGCCAGATCAGAAGATTTATGGAAAAGGGTTGATTGCAGACCAGGCATTTAAATGGTTTACCATTAAGCAAGTCTATAATAGCTCCATCACGATGCCCGATAGTAGCTTTGTAAGTCAATAATCATTATTACCAATCGTTTTGGTTGTGGAAGTACAATCCATCCTGCTTCAACTGATTGAAAGTGTACTCGAACCGCAATACAATGTCGTAAAATGAAATAATGTCTATGCCTGCACCCCAGGTTCTGAGCAATTTATTATTTAGCACACTATTTCCCGGATCTCTGCTATAGGCATAACCCAGGTCGCCAAACGCTTTCACAAAAACCCGGAAAGGTATTTTATCATGCGTTTTGCTTTTGATGGGATTGCGAACGTTGAGCGATATCAATTCATTCTTAACTGTTCCCCTCAGAACACCACCTGCTACTCCATTGATTACATAATATTCAAGTCCACGCATATATAAGCTAGCAGATCCGAGCAAATTACTATTGATGAAAGGTTGATCGAATGGCAATTTTATCTGGGCAGAACCCTGCAATTGCAGGAAGGTGTTTGAAAACAATTTTGCATTATAATTTCCTGAAGCACTCAGCTGCCACATATTGTTGTTGGCTCCAAATCTTTTAAATATTTCAGCTTGACCCAGAAAGCCTTTTAGTGGATAGGGGTTGTAATCAACATTGAAGTATTGAACTCCATAGCCTATATCCAGGTACTTTGCTTTCTGTCCATTCCCAGGCAAATAGGTTGGATTAAACTTCAATATTGTATCATCTATATTGATTGTACGATAAGTAACTTTAAAAGTATGGCGTGTTTTAATAGCTGGTCGGTAAGTGTAAGCAAGATCAACAAATACTTGTTTCACAATAAATTCATCTTCAACTTTCAAGAACTTTTGAATGTTGGTATCCAGGCCATAATACAATTCCCTGTTACGGCTATATCCTCCACCCACATTTATACCGTGCTTTAGATTTTTATCCAGAAATGGATTGTCATATCTCAATGAAATCTGCTGGGTGTACCCTCCAATTAGCCAGATATTTAAGTTGTCGTTTCTTCCTGTAAAATTATTCTGGATCATTTTGATACCATAGTTGACCCTATCCAATCTGCGGTTTTGGTTGACCCACCAATCATTAAAATTTCTGGTTACAATATTAAAATAAGGTGAAGGGAAAAAATACCACCTCTCCTTTACTTGTATGTCAATAAAAATGTGGTTGCTGTCTATTTTCAAAGGAGTAACATCTACATCTACAAACAGGGTAGTATTCATTAACTGTTGCTTGCATAAATTTAGTTTCGCCGCCAAATCAGACACCAATATATTTTCTCCTTTTTTAAAAGGAACTTCTCTGGCTACAATGTAAAACTTCGTCCTTTTGAAGCCCCGAATAAATATGTCGTTGATTTGAATAAGTGCATTGACAGAATCTACTTTAGCTGAAACAGTAACAGGAGAAGATGGCGCTTTTTCAATTAACTGGGCATTACCTGTATGGGCAAGAAAAAAAAACAAAGTGAGCAATAATAGCCTGAACGGGTAGGTCATTAAATTTTTAAGCGATTTATATATTTGTAAATGTAGACAGGTGACCGCTTAAAATGCAGAAAAAAAATACATTTAACATTGCTTAAGCCTTACTAAACCTTCAAATAGGACATTAGGTGATCATAATTATACTTCAGTTCATTTTGGTAGTGTTCTTCGCCAATGAAATATCGGATCGTATATTCATACCGTTGGAAAGTTGCAATGATATCCGAAACTTCTAATTTGTTTATTTTAATAGTAGCAATCAATAACCCTGTTTCTGGTTCAGCGTAGGTATTAAATTGGGTGATGTACGCATCATTGGTTTCAACCAACCTGCTGATCTCTCCAAAAGAGTAACTTTTGTGTTCCATTTCCAATACAATCATTGCACCTATATCTTCAGCCCCAATAAACTTTGTAATTGCTTTTAGTAAATCAACAGAAGGGATTACGCCTGCCCATTCATTTTCTGAAGTTACAACCGGTACTATGGATAAATTATTCTGAGCTGCCAGTTTAATTGCTGAAATGATATGCTCTGTAGTTTTAACTGATTTAGTAAAAATAGCTGCCATCACTGCCCGAACAATCCCGTTGTCATCTTGATCGAGCAGATCATCTTTGTTAATTACGCCAAGATATTTATTGTTGTCTATTACTGCAAGGTGAATAATATCGAAATCATCCATCAATTGCAAAGCAGCACTAATTTTATCATCAGGTTCTACTGTGGGATAAGCGGTTGATATTATTTCATTTGCCAACATTGATAACCGGGTGTTTTTCATTAAGGAGCAAACACTAAGCCAATATTTATACTGACTGTTTGTTTTTACTTAAAAATTGCTCCAGTAAGGTATTAAACTCAGCAGGCACTTCCATCATAGGTGCATGCCCACATTTATCTACAAAATGCAATTCACTGTTTGGAATAAGTTTATGGAATTCCTGAGCTACAAATGGTGGCGTAATGGTATCATTGTTTCCCCAAATGAGACAGGTTGGCACCTTAATACCTTTTAGCTCGTCCCCAAGATTATTTCTAATTGCACTTTTAGCCAGTGCAATAATTTTAATCACTTTAATCCTGTTATTGGTTATTTCAAAAACTTCATTTACCAACTCATCAGTAGCCATAGCTGGATCATAAAATGTCAACTGTGTTTTGTTGCGGATGTATTCTTTATCACCACGTTTAGGATAACTATCTCCCATTCCATTTTCAAAAAGCCCAGAACTCCCCGTGAGTGTAAGCGTTTTTATTTTTTCAGGATGTTTAAGAACATATACCAATCCGACATGCCCCCCAAGAGAATTGCCTAAGAGGTGAATATTATCATAGCCGCGGGCCTCTATAAACTTGTGAACAAATTTGGCAAGACCGCCAACTGAGGTATTAAAAATATCTAGATCGAATAAAGGTAGAATGGGAACAATTACTCTGTAATTTGCACTAAAGTGATCAATTAAATCTTTAAAATTACTGAGTGCGCCAAACAAACCATGAAGCAAGACAAGTGGTTCTCCACTTCCTGTTTCAATGAATTTGAATTTATCCTGTTGTTTGATTTCGTAGCTCATCGTTAGTTGCAGTCTTTAAACAAACCAATCTATTTTTTACAAATTAACACAATAAAAACGAAAGATTTGCCCATTGATTTATATTGGAATTGGCTGATAATGCAGCTAATATAAGTCAAATGTTGGATAGTTGTTTGGAAGATGCTATTTGCTTCTGTTTGCAACATCTTCAAAAAAACCGGTTAGTTGCGAAAACATGTCGCTAAAGAAGGGTATAATATTGCCCAAAAAATCAATCACCTGCGGTCCAATCGGGCCAATGAAAAAGTAAGTAGCAGATGCCTTTTGCATGGGTTCTGATACCAAATGGATGCGGGTGGCATAAAACAAAATAACACTATAAATCATCAAATACATAACTCCAAACAACAAAATACCTGCAACAGAATCCAGCCACCCCAATAGAACGATTCCTGATATTTTTTTCAAAACAGTAGCACCCAACCTTACTAATAACACAACACCAATAAAAACTAGCGCAAAACAAATCAACGGGAGCCAATAACTGGTAACTGCAAACTTTTCATGAAGGTGTTCTGCAACAACAGCAGAAAACTTAAGTGCTGCAGCCAAACCTATATAAAAAGCAAAAAATGAAAATACTGCAACAATAAATCCTTTAGTTATGCCTTTGAAAATGGCATAAGCCATTAGTAACAAAAAAATAATGTCAATCAGCATAAATTGTTGCAGTTATTCGTGTTTGAAATAACCTAAACCGACAAAAGGTTTTTCACCATAGTAGAAATCGCCTTGCCTTCAGCTTTTCCACCCAATTGTTTGGTTGCCGCACCCATCACTTTACCCATATCAGCAGGAGAAGTGGCGCCTAATGCAGCTATAATAGCAGAAATTTCGCTTTTTAGCTCATCCTCTGACATTTGCTGAGGGAGAAACTTTTCAATAATTGCAATTTCTTCCATTTCCTTTTGGGCAAGGTCGTCGCGGTTCTGCTTATTGAAAATTTCGAGGCTATCCTTCCTTTGCTTTACCAGCTTTTGCAACATTTTTACTTCATCTTCTTCTTTCAATTCGCCACCTGCGCCTTCCGAAGTTTTAGCAATAATAATAGCAGCCTTAATAGCCCGAAGCCCTCTCAGGCCCGCTTCATTTTTTGCTTTCATGGCTTCTTTCATTTCAGCCATAACCAATTGTTCTAGTCCCATATTGATTGTTTAATTAGTATGTTAAAGTAAATAAATTAACCGAGTTTGTTTGTTTCCAGTTGGGAATCCCTGAATTTTTTGTAAAAATCCTTTGCAAAGTTTTTAATGTCATTAGACTGGTCCTTTTGCTGTGTAGCCCTTTGAAAAGTGTCTGCCATTGTCATAAATGTCTGGTAGAAAAAATCTGCCATTTCATCCACCATCATTTCCTTTGTCCACAGGTCAATTCTTAAAGCTGACTTATCAGCACCATCCCAAAAAGCAATCATCATTGCTTTTGCCTTTTGGGCACTTTCAGTGCTGCTGCTATCGGCCTTCCATGATATCAATTGTGGAATTTTATCCGGATCGAGCTGAACGTCAATGGTAATTGTACTATTATGCATTTGTTTTAATATTAGTGTTTCAACAAAAATAAGTGCTAATCATTAATCCTTTGCTGCAAATTTATTTTAATACCGATGCCCGTATATTTTCATACAATTTTTCGGCGCTCTCTTCTAAGTTGAACGAATTTGCCTGAACAAAACCTGATGCAATCATCTGGTTTCTTTTTGCTTCATTTTTATAGACCATCTTTAGTTGTTCAGCCAACTCCTTCGGATTTTCAGAAGAAAATACACTGACATCTCCTGCTACTTCCAAAGCCGCTTCATTTCCTGCAATTATTACTGGAACACCACTTGACATAGCTTCTAAAACAGGCAAAGGAAATTGCTGAATTTCATTTGTATAAATCATTGCATATGCCGCAGACAGCAGTTGTTGATGTTGCAATTTATTATCAAGGTCTATTATTACAACATCGTCTTTGTATTTGTAGGTCGCCACTTTGGCCAATGTCACTTCTTTTGACATGCTGTTTTTCAAAATTAGTTTCATGTTGCTCTTTTGCCATTTCTTAAAAATTGAAAAAGATTTGAGGGTTAAGACAAACAACGCTTCATTATAACAATAAGAAAAAAAATATTCACAACCATTGCTGTATTTCTCCTTTATCTTGTCTCTTTCTTCCCATTGTATTGGTTTAAGTATTTCATTGTAAGCTCCTTTTATTTGGAATACTTTTTCAGGCACTATTCGAAGCCTATCAACCAGGTGATGCGCAACTACATTTGTAGTTGTTATAATTAATTTCGCTTTTTTTAACGAAGCCTCAAATCTACTTTTGGAAAGGTATGGCAAACCCGATTTTTTCAAAGCCACAGTAAAATCGTTGATCACCAATACCTGAGGAATTTTGGTTGATAAGCTTACAGTGCCCGACGGACAAATAATCACTTCTGCTTTGTATTTCTTTGCAGCTTTAGGCAGTTTTACATCGTACCACCATTTAAATGAAAGCTTGTTTCTTACTTTGGGTTTTACTTCTACAAATTCAATATTCTCCGAGAAACTAACATGGCGATTATTTGGACGGTCACTAAAAAAAATAAAGTGGTCATCAGTATGCTGCGATGCCATATGAATTAGCATCCAATAAATAAAATGCAAGTCTTCCTCAGGTTCATTATCAATAAATGTCCTTGTATCAATTGCTACTACCATAGAACACCAAAGGTAATCCGTTTGTAAAATGGGAAATAAGGTTTATGTGACTAATCAATACTTTTGCAGTCGATATTAATTTATATGATCAGAATTGTCAGCTTGCTTTTAATAACACTGTTCTTTTCTTCAAAAGCAATCGTGGATGAAAAAGCAACAGCATTTAATAGCATAGCTGAACAATATGTAAAACTAGGACTTACCATTGGCCAATATGATTCTGATTTTGTTGACGCTTATTTTGGGCCAGATTCCCTTCAACCGGCAAATGAAGTATCGAATAAAATCCCAACCGATAGTTTGTTGCAGGCAGTTAGCCGTTTACAGGTTCAGGTGAGCCGCTATTTCAACAGCGAAGATCCTTCTTTAACTATTAGAGCAAAATGGCTGAATAAGCAATTGATTGCGTTTGGGAGAAGAATTAAAATTGCATCAGGTGAGTTCGCCAGTTTTGATACCGAAAGCAAAGAGCTATTTGGTGCTGTAGCCCCCATTTATTCAACTGCCCATTTTGACAGTGTTATCAGAGCAATTGAAAACTTATTGCCAGGCAAGCAACCGCTTTCTCAACGGATAGCTTCCATAACAAAAGAGTTTGTGATACCGAAAGATAAATTAGATACCGTATTTAAAGTTGCCATTGCCGAGGCACGCAAACGAACATTGGCTCATTATGATATGCCAAAAGAAGAGTCATTCACCATAGAATATGTTACCAATAAACCGTGGGGAGGGTATAATTGGTACAAAGGAAATTACCATAGCGTGATACAGGTCAATGTAGATTTTCCGACCCATTTAGAAGGAGCTATTGATCTTGCCTGTCACGAGGGGTACCCTGGCCACCATGTGTACAATGCTTTGCTAGAACAGAAACTCTACAAAGAAAAAGGCTGGATAGAGGTATCAATTTATCCACTATTTAGTCCACAATCATTAATAGCAGAAGGAAGTGCGGAATATGGCATTGAAGTAGCCTTTCCGGGTGAAGAAAAAATTGAATTTTCAAAAAAGGTTTTAGCCCCTTTGGCGGGCATAAAATCTAATAAGATAGATGTCTATTTTAAATTACTTGCATTAATGTCTCAACTCAAATTTTCTATGAATGAAGGTGCACGAAAATTTATTAATGGGGAAATACAAAAAAATGCTGCAATAAAATTGCTTCGAAAGTATTCCTTAGATTCTAAAGAAGGAGCAGCACAGCAATTATCGTTTATAAAAAAATACCGCAGTTATGTGATCAACTATAATTATGGTCTACAAATTATAATGGAATACATTGAGAAGAATGGAGGTAGTGCTAATAATCCTGCTAAACGTTGGGCTTTGTTTAATTGGCTGTTGAGTAACCCTGTAAATCCTCAAGACCTTTTATAGCGTTGGGCTATTTACTTTTATCAAATGCTTTTTTGATCTCTTCAAGGTGCTTTTTAAATTTTTCGATGTCTGAATCATAACCATATTTCACTTCGCTCAATGGATTTCCATTAAGATCTAAAAACATGTACAATGGTTGCGCATTGAATCCAAACTTGGTAATTTCATAATCCAGATTTTTTTCGCCTACTGTTGTAATTTTTTCGCCTTTTGCATTGGAGTATTGTTCTGCTTCCGGCAACTCGGTCGATTCATCTACATATAAACTTATCAGCACAACGTTGTCCTTTATCATATTTCTCACCTGTGGATCGGCCCAAACTTCTGCTTCCATCTTTCTACAATTGGCACAGCTATGACCGGTAAAGTCTAGCATAACCGGCTTATTCAAAATTTTGGCAGCAGCCATTCCTTCTTCCAGGTCAAAATAGCCAGGCAAGTCAAGTGGGGTGTGTAGTTTATCAATGTATTTTTTTGCAGGCGGTGCAATTATTTTGCCATTGGGACCAATAGAAGTATTTCCTTTAAGTTCATCCAATTTGTATTTTAATTCATTCAGGTTAAAATCCTGTGTGCTAACAGGGGGCAACCATCCACCAATCCCTTTTAAAGGTGCGCCCCAAAGGCCCGGAATAAGGTACAATGCAAAGCAAAAAGTTGTAATGGCAAAGAAAAAACGGGGAACACTGATATAGGGTAAATCACTATCGTGGCTAAATTTTAATTTGCCAAGCAAATAAAAGCCCATGAGCAAAAAGATAACAATCCAAATAACGAGAAAAATGTCTCTGTCCAGCAAATGCCAATGATAAGCAAGGTCAACATTCGATAAAAATTTCATAGCCAAAGCGAGTTCAATAAAGCCAAAAGCAACTTTAACTGAATTTAACCAGCCACCACTTTTAGGCAGCGATTTAAGCATAGAAGGAAAGAATGCAAATAGTGAAAACGGCAATGCAAGACCTAACCCAAAACCAAGCATTCCTAGAATAGGAGCAGCAGTTACTCCTGTTGTAGATGTCTGCCCTAACAATGTTCCAACAATAGGACCTGTACAACTAAAACTGACAATGACCAGCGTAAGTGCCATAAAGAAAATACCCAACAATCCGCCACGACTCGCTTTCTCATCTGCTTTGTTAGCCAAACTATTGGGCAATGAAATATCGAAAGCACCAAAAAACGAAATGGCAAAGACAATAAATATTGCAAAGAAAAGCAGATTGGTAACCGGATGGGTAGAAAGGTTATACAATGCTTTGTCACCAAAAACCAAGGTTAGAATAAGTGTAGGAATAGTATAAATAAGGATGATAGAAAGAGAATACCATACGGCATTTCGAATACCATCGGCCCTAGTTTTACTTCTTTTTAAAAAGAAACTAACCGTAACCGGAACCAAAGGAAAAACACAAGGGGTGAGTACTGCAAAAAGCCCGGTAAATAAGCAAAGCCAGAAAATAGACCAAAGACCACCAGCTTTCTTCTCTTCATTTTTTTTGAGGGCCGATATCGTTTTTACTTTAATTGAAAAGGCTTCATCAACAGATGGAAATGCACCACCAAGTTTGTACAATGCTGAAACGGATCCTTTGATAGTGGCGCTATCGGTTGCAGCAAGTTGTATAACCTGGCGCCATTCTACGCTATCAGAAAAAAAACGAATTTCTCCGCCTGCTGTCGGATCGTTTGCTTTTTGTAAAGTACCGATTTCCTTTGTACTATCTTTTAATAACTTTTGAGAAGCGCTGTCAAAGCTGATGGTAGAAATGAATGCATCTTCTGCTGATAACTTTTTGATAGAAAACAACTGCACACTATCAGCTAATTTAGCTTTTATAGAAATATACCGTTGCCCAACAGTATTGCTACCTACTGAAAATGAAAACTGCACAGGTGATTTATCCTGTGCAGAAACCGAAAAAGTTATAATAAATCCTAATAAGGCAAGCAGCCATTTGAACGGGTTATTCATTGTCTTGATAGTTATTTACAAAGAAACATTGAATACTTTCTTTGTCGGAGGAAGACATTGGCTGTCATCGCACGTCATGTATTCAACTGTTACATTGACGTTGGTTTTTACATTTCCTTTCACTTTCACCAACTGAATAAATTCAACCTTGTCACCAAAGTATTTTACGTTGGTATCGAATAGTTTATCGTATTGTTGTTTTAAAGCACCCACCTCCTTTATCTCACCTTCCAATGTTACCAATGGATTTTTGGCAAATTTGAATGAGGTAGCTATCGGCCCACCTTCGCCTGTAGTTTGAGAATAAATATGCCACGGTTTGGGCAAAGTTGCAGTTAATACCACTTCATATCCATTGGCTTTTTTTCTGCTTTTGGCTGTCCAGCTTACCGGATCCTTAATTTGAGCTAATAAGCCAGAAGTAAAAAACAAAGCTATTGTAGCAAAAATAAAATTACGCATCTGTATTCTTCTTTTTAGTGTGATTCTCTTAAAACAATTGTTAAGCCAAAACTTGTTAATTCAATCCTAACTGCCGAAAAACCTCAAATCCATCCACATTTCCCAAAGCTTCAGATACGGCTCTTTCCGGATGCGGCATCATTCCCATTACATTTCCTTGCTTATTCTTGATGCCGGCAATGCTTCTGAATGCGCCATTCGGGTTGCTCAAAGGGTCAATTTTTCCAGTTTCATCACAATACCTGAAAACGACCTGCCCGTTGACTTCCAACTCATCCAATACTTTTTCTTCTGCATAGTACCTTCCCTCTCCATGGGCTATTGGTATTTTTAGAGGCACATTGTCACGTGAAGTTATATAAACGTTTTTGCATACAAATTGTTGTTGAGCATTTGCTAACAAAGCACCCGGAAGCAATCCACTTTCGCACAAAATCTGAAATCCGTTGCATATGCCTAACACTTTCCCGCCATTGTTTGCAAATTCCACCACGCACTGCATCATTGGGCTAAATTTGGCTATTGCACCACATCTTAGATAATCGCCATAAGAAAATCCTCCAGGTAATACAATACAGTCCTCTGTTGAAAACATGCTTAGATCTTTGTCTTTGTGCCACAGCATTAACACTTCTTTACCGAGTTTTAGCAAAGCATCTTGCATATCTCTGTCACAATTAGAACCAGGAAAAACAACTATTCCATATTTCATAATAAACCGGGGGATAAAAAGTAAAGAACAAAGTTATAGAGGTCAATGCAAATTCTGATTTAATTTTCCTTACCCTTACCAATTCTAATATTAAATAATTTTCCATCCTATTAAAACAGATAACAAAAACAAAGACCAAAACATAAGATTAGGCAACGTATTCGTTTTAGGTACAAAAAAACCTTTTGCAATAATAGCACTTGCCGGCACAAGCCATAAAAAAAAACTATCTAAGCCTGCACCGTCGCTTACAAAAGGAACAGGCAAAAGAATGATAAACATAGCAACCAATAAGCCCCAACTTTTTCTAATCTGAATGACCAAACGCTTATTTTCCTTGTCGAGACAAACAAAACCTACGAGTGTTATTATAATAAATAATCCGATGGCTACGTATTTATCTATTGAATGTTGCATGGCTGGCAAGTGAAGTTGCCAATGTGGAATATAGTTTATGTAAGTACTAAGACGATCAGTAATAAACAAGTATGAGAACAGGAAATAGAAAGAGGTAAATACCCCCATGAACAATACAAACCATTCCGTAATAACAAATGTTCTTACTACCATAACTGAAAACAACGCTGCAAAAACCAACAATGCCGATGGATGATACAGCAGGATTGCTATTCCCGTAAGTAACCCAATATTAAAGATCAGCGTCTTTGCATTTGGTTGGTTATACAATTGAATATAGAGAGAAAACAACCAGATGACCAATGTATTGATTAACAATGCAGGTGTAATAAGCCCCCACTCATCTATAATACCGGTGAGTAAAATATATACCATAGCCACAAGGTGATTGACCCCATAAAACATCTTATTATTAGTGAAAATAGTATTGAGTGAAACTGACTGAATGATGATGATGATATGATAAATAACTACCAGAAAAAGGGAGTTGATCGTACCGGCATACTTATGAAAAAGCAATGAAAGAAAACCATCATTGCTATGGGCAACCAATGCCGGGGGAGAAAAAATAAAATTGCCATGCACTGCGAAGCTTAGCAAAATCAACCAAACGATCGCAATTGGTGAACGGTCTTTGAATAAAGTAACCACGCTTAATAGATAGAATTTGTTCTAGAAATCTAACCGTGCAAAACAAAGGTAATTTCTATAGATGCATGGAAAAATAATTTGTCTGCTGCCTGTTTGTTTGCCATATCTAGCCATGATCTCATAGCCGGAAGATAAATTTCTTAAGGTCGGATTCCTCGTAATTTCTCCAGTTGGGGAAACGGTGTTGGAGGTTAACAACTGTATTCTTCGCTCCGGTTGGTTAAAAATAAAGTGAAGTTGCCCTCCGGTATTTAATATAGAATAACTGATCAAAGCATCCGTTTCATCATCATATTGATTTTTGCTAATCACATCTTGCCAGCTTAGCTTTCCTGTACTATCCAATGACAAGACCATAATATTCTGCGCATTGTATCGGATTGTTTGCCCCATATTGTTGTACCGGCCCCACGGACTTCCATAACTATAACCATAAGGCAACATATAGTAATCCATAGGCTGCAGGAAGGGTGATCCGTACATATTATCAAAGCGATTGAAGCCACCGGATCTGCCGCTGGTAAACAAGGATTCGGCAGCTAATAAAAACCCTCCGTCTTTTCTAACTATAAAATGCTTGATAAAGAAGTCGTTAAAAGCACTTTTTGAATTATTATCCCCTCTTGCTTCATTCCTAAAATTCTCATCAAATTCCAACACATTTGTTGCCTTGAGCGCTTCCGATTTTTTATCCCAAATAGCAGTAAATAGACCGTCTATATTACCTCTTTTTGTTTTGGAGTACAAAGATGTAATGATGTATGAATTGTTGAAATTGTCTACTTTAAGCCTCACATCATCAAGGTTTATTTTACCGGTGTTGATTTTGAAGGTTTTAACTTCTTGTTGCCCCATTGCTTTTATCAACAATTCCATTTTTTCTACCTGGTCATTCTCTGTCTCCTGTATAGCTCTCAAAAAAACAATTTCCCCGGTATTGCCAAGTTGAAATTCCGTGAGGTAATCGTGCCTGTCGGGCATTGGTACGTTTAAATAATCTTTTTCAATCTTATTCAGACTATTGTCAAAAAGAAGTGTTGTCACCAAAAAAGCGTCGTCATTTTTACTGTTAATTTTAAACAAGCCAATTTTCTGCTTGTTATCGCTATTGATTGCTGTATAGATTTTATTACTGGCTAGAAAACTAATTTCAGTAGTGTCAATGGTAATAGGTTCACCCACTATTTTGCCATTGGCATCCAGTTTAGCAGCCATAGCATAAACTACGTTCTTCTTCTGGTACTGGTAAAACATATACAGAAAATCCGGGTATGCAATAAAATCGGGGTTAATGATTTTGTCAGGCAAAAAATCCAATTTTACCCTTTCCTTCTCCTTCATATTTATGTCATATACCGTAATGGCATATGAACTTCGAAGGTTTTTAAAAATGAGAATGTTGTTATTCAATTTCCCGAGAATTTCAAAATCAGATTGTCTGAAATCACCTCCATCAGGCTCGCTATATGCTACAGATTGAGCATATGATGAGCCAAATAAAATCATTAGCAAAAGGGTTAATCCAAGCTTTTTCATATCAGTATGTTGCATAAAATTAATCTAAACAAATGTAAGCCTTGTAATTTATGTTGCGCTTCATTTTGGTTTTATTACGCACGATTAGCAATTATTTTCATAAATTAATTTGACTACCTTCTATTTGTTTTCAAAACATATACCAAAGTGGCTTTACGAATGTGTTAACATATACCTTTGCAAACTATCTTAACAATCCATTTGTGGGCAAACAACTGAACAAGGTTACAACAGCGGGCTTCCTTATAGCGCTGGGAATTATTTATGGTGATATTGGTACTTCACCACTTTATGTAATGAATGCCATCACTAGTGGAAAAGAAATCAGCGAATTTCTCATCATTGGTTCGCTATCGTGCATCATTTGGACATTGACACTTCAGACTACCGTAAAGTATGTAATACTAACGCTAGAAGCGGATAATAATGGAGAAGGCGGCATTTTCTCACTGTTTGCTTTGGTAAGGCGGAGAAAAAAATGGCTTGTCTTTCCTGCTATGATTGGCGGGGCTTCATTATTGGCAGACGGCATGATTACGCCCCCCATTTCGGTCACTTCTGCTATAGAGGGTCTTAAACAAGTACCGACTTTTCAAGGTATTAGCCAAATGACGGTTGTTTATATTGTGATAGCCATCATTTCGCTCCTTTTCTTTTTTCAGCAGTTTGGAACAGCTCTTATTGGTCGTTTTTTTGGACCCATTATGGCTATTTGGTTTTTTATGCTCGCCATTCTAGGTGTTTTCCATTTCATAGATTACTTGCCCGTATTTAAAGCGTTTAATCCATATTATGCTTTTCATTTACTAGCAAATTATCCAAAAGGATTCTACATTCTTGGTGCCGTTTTTTTATGTACTACAGGGGCTGAAGCATTGTACTCAGACCTTGGTCACTGTGGCAAATGGAATATTCGTTATTCATGGATATTTGTAAAACTCAGTCTGATTCTGAATTATCTAGGCCAAGGTGCTTGGTTACTCAGTCATTACAATGGTCAAAAAATAACAGCTACTATTATTGAAAAAGGATTTAACCCATTTTATGGAGTAATGCCAGAATGGTTTTTGTTTGGTGGAATAGCCATAGCAACTGCTGCTGCCATTATTGCTAGTCAGGCATTGATATCAGGATCGTTTACACTTATTAGTGAGGCAATGCGCCTAAATTTATGGCCTAAACTGAAAATAAAATATCCGACTGAAGAACGAGGGCAGCTATTTATTTCTGGTGTCAACCTAATTTTATATATTGGATGCATAGGTATTGTATTGTATTTCAAAAAGGCTTCCAACATGGAATCTGCTTATGGCCTGGCCATTACCCTGTGCATGATCTCCACCTCTATTCTATTTGCCAACTATCTAATTAGGCGACGCAATAAAACTATTTTTGTTTACTTATACCTCATCGTTTATCTCACTATTGAGTTTAGTTTCTTAATAGCCAATATTGAAAAATTTCCGCATGGAGGATTTGTTACTTTAATAATTAGCGGTGGGTTGTATTTTGTAATGTTTGACTGGTGGAAAGCCCGAAAAATAAAAAACAGGTACATAGAATTTGTAAGGCTGGATCATTACATTTCTATGATTCAAGAATTGAGCAATGATAGGAGTATAGCTAAGTATGCAACACACCTCGTTTATATGACAAGTGCAAATAATCCAAGAGAAATAGAGCATAAGATTATTTATTCTATACTAAACAGAAAACCAAAACGAGCAGACATTTATTGGTTTATACATGTAGAAGTTTTAGACGATCCCTATACTTCTGAATATTCTGTTGATCATATTATTCCTAACGACATTATTCGGGTAGAGTTTCGTTTGGGTTTCAGGGTAGCGCCCCGCATCAACCTGATGTTTAAAAAGGTAGTAGCAGACTTGGTGAAAAATAATGAAGTAAACATTACTAGCAGATATGAGAGTCTGGAACGAAACAATGTAACCGGTGATTTTCAGTTTATTGTAATGGAAAAATACTTGAGCATTGACAACGAACTCCCATTTTTTGAAAAACTATTGATGCGGGTTCATTTCTGGTTTAAGGAAATCAGCCTGAGTGAAGAGCGTGGATTTGGCCTTGATCCCAGCAATGTGACCATAGAAAAATTTCCATTAATTGTAGCACCGGTTTCACCTGTTAAAATGAAACGGGTAGGAATAGATGAAGAAGAGGAATAGCAATGAAACAAATTACTCCAACAGAACTGATTCAGTTAATTGCTTCAGGCAAAAGCTTCCTTCTCATTGATGTAAGAGAAGACTTTGAGCACGAGGATTTCAATATTGGCGGACAGCTCATTCCGCTAGGAGACATAATAACAAAAGCCGGAGAAATACCACACGACATACCGGTGGTTGTTTATTGCCGCAAAGGAATCCGAAGTCAAATAGCTATTCAGCGGCTGGAAGAAAAGTTTGGCTTTACCAACCTCATCAATCTGGAAGGCGGGGTGGAAAAGCTGAGAAATGATGCGGACTATACTAATTTGAATGTTGCGAAGTAGTTTATTGGTCATTCATTTTGTAATGGAAGTTATGAGGTGGATATTAGGTGACCTGCTTTACAAATAGTCCGACCTCATCCCAACCCTTCTCCTGGGGGTGTTATATTCTAGGAAGGAGACAGCAATATCATATATACAAATAGACCGACCTCATCCCAACCCTTCCCCAGGGGGAGAAGGGCAAGAAAAAGTATAGCTCCGATTGGGCTTATTGATAGGGTAAAATAATTTGCTTAAATATCATGTGTAAACGCTTGAATGAGGAATTGGATATTCCACACTTAGCTTTTTGAAGGTGAGGAAATAGAAGAATTCACTCTGCAAACAACAGCCACTGATTAAAAATTTAAGGTATGGATTAGGCATAAAGTCCATTGTTTTTTGTCAAACCATACTTTCACAAAACAGCTCGTGTTAGCGTTAGATTTTCTTTTTCAGTTTTCTGGCCATCTTTATTGAATGTTTTAAAGAATTTATATTTTTCCAATCGTGATGTGATACAATTATAAATTTTGGGTCAGGACATTTTCTCTGCACTTTTTTAAGCGTTGTTTCGTATTCTTCAACATTCGCATCTCCCAAATAACCCAAATTTTCAGCGTCTGCGCCTTTTATTAAACAACCACCGTACAGTATTTTCTCTTTACTAAACCAAACAACAATATTGTCCATTGTATGTCCTTCTCCAGGATAATATACTTCAAATGAATACTGTCCAACATTGAAAGTAGTGTCCTTTGTCATTAAAAATTCAGCCCTTTTTTTATTGTTCTCCTTACTCAATTTATCTGTCAGCAAAGTAGTATATGTCTTTATCCCTTGTTGCTTATAATATTCAAGTCCATCAGTTCTGTCACTATGCCAATGCGTTGCAATACATATAGTGACACTGCTGTTGTGTTTTAATTTTATACTGTCAAGCAAAGGTTGAAACTGTGTGGTGTCCCAAGGTGTGTCAAACAAAACAATGCCATTGTTTGTAAGGAGATACATTCCATTTGCAGGTATTTTACTTCCTTCGTAAGTACTATAGGTTGTATAAATGTAAAAGTCACCTGCTAAATGTGAAATTTTAAGTCTCTGATTTTCCTTCTTTCCAAAAATACTATTCAATGAAAAAATAAATATTATTGTCAATATAATTATCCGCATTTTTTTTTACCTTTTTTTTGGATTGGGTACCTAAAATTACCACTAACCTACCACCTTTTGTTTGCCGGCAAGCTATCTCCGGTGAAATTTCATTCATTCTTTTAAGAAAACTACCTTTCGTTTGGGGTAAAAACATGGACATAAAAACCGTGCGGAAAGTATAATAAGGAATTCGTTATTTTACTTTGGAGGCAGTAAAGTAAAATAGTGATA
>JANMZN010000303.1:0-3046 GCA_031383285.1 Segetibacter sp. | reverse complement strand
AAGAAATGAAACCGGTCATTTAGTGCTCTTATGGATTTGTCGGGTAGTTTACTCTGTTGATTTGGGAGAGTGGAGTGCCTGTATTTTGTGCAGTATTCGAGGGTTCTTTAACTTGGAAACCTGAGCATTTTGTAGAACTATTTAAGCTGTTGTTGAAGAACCGCTAACAACGACGTCTTGTGCCTTGTATGTACTTCATGAGTGTATGAAGCAAATCTCAGACTTCGCTTTTAAAATAAATTCCTATGTGTATATTTGTTTGATGACCGTGGTTTTTTCTCAGACTGTCGTTATGGGCAATTTTAAAGAAGTTCATTCTTCATAGTCATATTTAATATGAAACTATTTCAATTTCAACCAATCAATAAAAATACTTTACAGAATTTAGTTCTTAAAAAAATATGGGCTTCCAATCCAAAAACATTCAACGACCCCTTTGAATTTGTGATGCGAGCAAACTACAGAGTTACTCGAGACGGCAAGGTTGAATATTTGACCCAAGACGCCCAAACTTTACTCAATGAAATCAAGGACTGGGCTTCAAAATTTGGAGTTACCTGTTTTTCAGAATGTGAAGATGATGTATCGCAATGGTCACATTATTCATCAAGTCATACGGGCATGTGTCTCACATTCGAAATGGCAAATCCATTACCAGAAAACTTATTCAAGGTCAATTACCAATTGGCATTTCCCGATATAACTGAGAATTTTGAAACTGATTTTTTGGAATATCTTATTACAAAAGGGAAGTGCTGGCGGCACGAAAAAGAACAGCGTCTTATTTTTAAAGAGGGAATTGGACATTACGACTATCCAGGTATACTTTCAGAAATAACCTTTGGTTGCCGCTCAAGTAAAACTGATATTGAAAGTGTTATTAAAATATGCGACAACATTTTCGAAACCGAAGTTGCAATTTCAAAAATGTCAGTTGACCCTAATTCTTTCTTCCTTTCGAAAGCAACCATTTTCAGAAAGCGGGGTGACCCAGTTCCAAAATATTGGATTGAAAGCTGATCAAATAACTGCCCATAATAACTAAGGTTTTGTTGCGCCCAACGGGCATGCAATGATCCGCTTCGGCGGAGAACGAAACCGGTCAGTAAGTGATCTTATGGATTTGTCGGGTTGTTTACCCTGTTGATTTGGGCGAGTGGAGTGGCAGTATTTTGTGCAGTATCCGAGGGTTCTTTAACCTGAAAATCTAAGCATTTCATAGACCTATGTAAGCCGTTGTTGAAGAACCCCAAACAATGGCAGTTGTTACCTTGTATGTACTGCATAAAAAGATGAAACAAAGTTCTAGTTCAATTGTGACTTTATAAAGCCATGTATATATTTGTTGTACGGGGTGGTTTTTTCACAGACTGTCGTTGTACGCAACACGACCTAACCTTTTATTACAGCAAGCGAGACAAATGGATATGTAGAGAAATTATAGTATTTTTACTGAAAACAAATTCATCATGGTTTTAGTCTTGAAAAAGGGGGCATCAAAAAGAGAAATTGAGTCAATTGAAAAAAAGCTCAAAAACAAAGGCGGAGTCGACGTAATGAAGTATTGTGGCAAAATCAAACTTAAAGAAGACGCTTTGACTATTCAAAAGAATTTAAGAGATGAATGGCAATAAATTACTTTTAGATACAAACGCTGTTTTATATGTTTTAGGAGGAGATGAGACATTGGCTTCATTTCTGAACGGAAAGGAACTTTATTTATCGATAATATCAGAGTTAGAGTTATTGTCATATAAGAAAATAACTCAGAAAGAAATTAAGGCAATTACTTCCTTTTTGAGCGAACTTAAAATTGAAAACATTTCTGAAGAAATAAAAAAAGCTACAATCGAAATTCGGAAGTCTACAAACTTAAAACTGCCAGACTGCATAATTGCTGCAACATCTATTACTTTAAGCATACCCTTAATTAGTTCAGACAAACAATTAAGCTCTGTTCCTGGGCTTGACATTGTGCTTTACGAAAAATAAGTACAGCTGCCAATATTGGTATTGCCAATATGGGGCTGCACGGAAGTAAAATGAGCGGCTTAGTCAACCAATAACAGGATTAATCACTAAAACAAGTTAACTTTTTTCATGGCGGGTCGGTTGCATATCCAAACTTTGGTTTCGACGGTCGGAATGCTACCGGTCATTAATTCTTAACTTCGACTCTTAGTTATTAATTTAGCTTCAGTTCCGGGCAGAAAGTTGATTCATTCCCCAACTGCACAAAGCCTCGAACGTTGTTGGCTGCAATTAAACAGTTGATATACTATACCCTTAAATAATTTTATGACAAAATTTCTTATTGTTCTTTCCTACTTTATTATAATCTCAACCGGACAATCTTTCTCACAAGCCGACTTTATTCATACTAAAGAAGGTCGATCAATTTTAAACAGAAGATATTTAATAACGAACTGCCTAAAATCTTTACATAAGGACAAAACAGATCAAATAGCTGTGTCGGTCTGCGAATGTCAAATTGAAAAATTAGACAGGGACTTTACAAATAAGCAGTATAAAAAATACACAACAAATGGGGTTGTTGATATATCCGAATTATTAAAGGAAGACTCACTCCTTGAATTGGAAATTCAAAAATGTTATACCAATACAGGGAAATCAATTTTAATGCAAGCAGAAAGCTTTAAAGATGAATTCATTTCAAATTGCATTAAATCAATTCAAAATAACACTGAAAAGAAACTTGACATTAATCGACTGACAAATTTTTGTACATGTCAACTTCATCTAATTAAAACAGCGCAAATAAGCGATTCTCAAATGGCAACGATCAACAACCCAAATTCATTACTATTTTATGAAATAATGTATAAGTGCGGTGATCCTTTTTCTAATGAAGAACCATTAGCTAAAAATTGGAACCAGAATTTAGTGAATGATATTACAGGCCCTTTGAGTGACACGATAAAGATTTTAAATTTAAATGGAATGACCTATGTTAAAGCAAAAACAGGAAGTATGACGCAATTGTGGCTGTTTGATACAGGAGCATCAGATCTACTTATAAACAAGG
>JANMZN010000298.1:0-4818 GCA_031383285.1 Segetibacter sp. | reverse complement strand
CTAAAAAAACCATTCCTCCATGCTTTGGTAGCCGAACCCAAATCAATAGCCCCAGTAGTACCCGGCAATAAACTTGCATTTATAGCGGTAGTGGCAGAAAGATTATTGAGGTTGCTTTTTGCCTTACCATCACTTATTTGCGCCCATGTTATTCCATTGTAAAAATAAAAACCTATCGTGCCGTTGGTTTGGTATATCAACAGGCCGGAAGCAGGAGAAACTATAGCGTTGCGCTGCGCTTGTGTCATACGGGGTAACAATATTCCTTGGTTAGTGCTTTGCATTTCTAAAAGTGCAGATGTTACAGGTGCAATTGTTCCTATACCAACACTACCCGTAATAGGAAAAGTATTGGTTTGGGCATTTGCAAAAAAGTAACCAAAGCAAATAAGTTGCAGTAGACAAAGTAGCTTTTTCATAACAATTTTTTTTGGGGTTAATGGTTTTAATTTATTGATAAATATAAATTAGTTTTTGCAACAATACAAATTTTAAAAAAAGTGTAGCATAAAAAAAATCGGCAGAAAGGGATTGCTGCCGATTTAATCATAGAGAATATTTGGTTACATTATTTTCCTGCCAAGGGTGGGCAAGGGGCTGTAGATTTGGTGTTGAGTAGTTGTTGTAGCATTGCTTTGAGGTCGTCTATTTGTTTTTGCTGCGCAGCATTAATTGTAGCCTGTTCAGCTTTTGCTTTCTTCAATTCCTCATTCGTAATTCCTAACTCCTCATTTTTCTTGCTAAGCTCCTGCACCGCTTTTACCAAAGGCACTACAAACCTGCTGTAATCCAATGCATAATTATCATTGGCATTTTGGGGCGTATAGACACCATTGAAAGTATAGCCTTTATCCTTTACCAGGTTGTTTACTTCCTGGGCTATAAAACCCACCTCCCTTACTTCGCTTTTCTGCTGCAATAGTTTTTGATAACTGAAGTCGGTTGCATCATTGGGATATTGTTTTCTAATTTCTTTTCTTAAAAAGTCATCATAGTTTTTATAGTTGAAATTATAAGTTACAGGCTTTAGGTTATTTATAAACTCAAGTCCGGGTACATCTGTTGCATTCACTTTATCCTTAAACCTGCCATCACTAACTATAGTTATGCCTCCAGTAGTTGCAAGTACAGTAGTTGAGGAACCTAGCTGCATTTTGTTGCTGGCATTCACAATAGCATTAGCACCAAGAGCGGTAGCCTTAGTTAAATTGGCAGTAGCAACATTAGCTACATTACCTAGAACTGTATTGCCATTTCCTGTCGTATTGTTAAGCATAGTACTATCACCAATAGAAGTATTACTGTTGCCCGAAGTGTTGTTTGCTAAAGCACCAAGACCGAAGGCTACGTTAAAGTCTCCATCTATGTTTTGGGCCAAGGCAGAAGAACCTACAGCTACATTTGCAAATCCCACAGTATTTGTTTGTAATGAAGAAAGACCAACTGCAACATTAGCAAAACCACTTGTATTTGCTATCATAGAACTAGAACCTATGGCAGTGTTACTTGTTCCAGATAAATTACTTGCTAATGACCTTCGGCCGACAGCCACATTAAATGCCCCTCTGAAATTATTACTTAAAGAGCTATCTCCTATCGCTACATTGCTGGATCCCTCTGTACTTGAGGCCATCGCTTTTCTTCCTACTGCTACATTAAAAGAACCTAGGGTATTTCCAAACAATGCACTATCGCCAATAGCGGTATTCTTGTTGCCCGTTGCATTACTAAACAAAGCACTTTTTCCAACGGCAGTATTCTGGCTACCTGAAGAATTAAGCCTCATAGCTTCAACTCCTACGCATGTATTATCAGATCCTGTATTACCATTCAATGAATTTGCACCAATGGCTGTGTTATCATTACCAAAAGTACTCTTACTCATAGCTCCTGCGCCATATGCGCTATTAGAAAATCCTGTTCTAAATTGGTTTAAAACACCTGACCCAACAGCGGTATTGTCACTCCCGTCAATATTATTGAATAACGTATTTGAGCCAATTGCTGTATTGCTTATGCCTATGGTATTACTAAACAGTGTATTTCTTCCATTTGCGGTATTACTCCTCCCTGTTGTGTTTGAAAACAATGCATTAAAGCCAGTAGCGGTATTGCCATTTCCATCAGTGTTTGCAAACAATGCTTTAGAGCCAATAGCCGTATTTTCACCAGCACCTTCGTTTTGGTTAAATAAGGCGCTATCACCAATTGCAACAATATTGCTGCCGCTTTTGTTTTTCATTAGCGAATTGTTTCCTACGGCAACATTAGAAAAACCCGTAGTGTTTGAAAACATTGCCAATCTTCCGTTTGCTACATTATTAGAACCTGTTGTGTTTAAAACGAGCGCAGCTGAACCATTCGCCACATTCTTATTGCCTGATGTATTTGATTGTAATGCTGCAAACCCATTAGCAACATTGTCAGAGCCATTTATATTTGCATTCAGCGCAAATGTACCAATGGCTACATTTGCTTCCCCATCTGTACTTAACTCTAAAGCATGTGCACCTATGGCAGTATTTTCAGAGCCATTGCCATTAGACCGTAATGCAAATGCGCCATTGGCAACATTTGAATTGCCTGTTGTGTTGCTTTTTAAAGCTGTGTAACCTGTAGCAGTATTAGTAGATCCGACTGTATTGGAAAAAAGAGTTTTGGACCCAATTGCCGTATTGAAGCCATCACCCCCATTTTGATTAAATAGTGCAGAATCTCCAATAGCAACCAAATTGCTTCCGCTTTGGTTTTTCTTTAAGGAATTGTTGCCAACAGCAACATTATTAGCACCAGTTTCGTTCTCTTCTAATGCAGACTCACCATTAGCAATATTGCCAAAGCCTGTAGTGTTTAAGCCTAATGCAAATTTACCAATAGCAATATTATTAGAGCCTTGTGAATTTAATTCTAATGCTGATGGGCCAATAGCAATATTACTAGATCCTGTTGTATTGGATAATAATGCCGATCTACCAGTTGCAATGTTACCTTGGCCAGTTGTATTTGATTGTAATGCCATTGAGCCAATTGCAACATTAGAAGAGCCCGCTGTATTTGACTGTAATGCGCCTGAACCATTGGCAACATTACCAGACCCCGTAGTATTTTCTTTCAAAGCTTTAGAACCAACTGCTGTATTGTCACTAGAATGAAAATCCTTGAAAGCTCCAAGACCATTATTAAATAATGTAGAATCTCCAATAGCTATGTTGGTACTGCCAGTAGTATTTGAAAATAATGCTCCTACACCAATAGCTATATTTGCTGTTCCACTTGTATTGGTAAACAATGCACTTTTGCCTAAAGCTGTATTTAATATATTTGATCCACTACCTCTACCCACTGTCAATCCATTAATTAAAGCATCGCCATTTACATCTAATTTAGCCAATGGAGTGGCAGTACCAATACCTACATTGCCGGTATTACTATTAGAAATATCATTGCCAGAAACTAACCATGGATTTGCACTTGGTCTTTTCCATCTTGCTAAGCCATCTATATCAGATGTCAAGACTTTGCCGACCCCCTGTGTACCATCAGCTATCTTTAAGGTGCCCGCAATGTTTAATCTTGAAGTAGGTAATGTATTACCAATGCTTACTGTATCAGAAAAAAAACCATTGCGCCAACGCAATTCATTGCTGCCAATATTAATTGAATCGTCGGCAACAGGCAACAAGGAAACATTGACAGCTGTATTTGCTAATAAATTGGATAACCTGTTGCTAGCACTACCGGTAGATATACTTACCCATGCAGTACCATTGAAATAATAAAATCCTCTAGCACTGTTAGTCTGAAATATCAACAAACCATTGGCAGGGTTTAAAATGGCATCCCGTTGGATTAGTGTCATTCGGGGTATTAATACACCTTGGGTACTACTTTGAACATCAAGCAGTGCAGAAGATTTAGGTGCATTTGTACCAATACCTACACTTCCGGTAGTAGGGAAGGTGTTTGTTTGTGCGGCTGCAAAAAAGCTGCCCATGAAGAGGGACGACAATGAAAAAACTAGCTTTCTCATATCATTTGTATTTGGTTTTTGATTTGTTATTTGGTTATAAATGTAGATTAATAATTGCATACAGTCAAAAGTGGAAAAAGGGTACATAAAACAATCGGCAACATTAAGATGCTGCCGATTGGTATAAAAAGATGGGTTTGGTAAATTATTTATTAGCCAAAGGAAGGCAAGGGGCGGTTGATTTGGTGTTGAGTAGTTGTTGCATAAGGGCTTTTAGTTCGTCTATTTGTTTTTGGAGTTCATCAATTTTCGCATCTTTATTCTCATTCTTTTCTGCCAACTCCTTCACACTATTTATCAGCATATACATCATTGGGCCATTGTCTACGCTTAGGTAGTCGGTGCCTTTGTTGTCTTTATCTCTATGGGTCCAATTACCAACCATATAAGGCGCTACTTCTTTTAGTTCTTGTGCCAGCACGCCCACGCCTGTTTCTTTTGGCATGCCTGCTTCACCGGTATAGGTAAACCAAACGGGATGTATTTTTTTCAGTTCAATTAATCCGTCATTGTAGTCGTGTACATTGGTTTTTAATCGGGCATCGCTGGCAATGGTCCATGTGTTCGAGGTGGGCTTGGCTGCAGAGTTGGTTGAAACCTGCAATTTAAAAGCAGGTGCGGAAATGCCTATCCCAACTTTTACACTAGCATCGCCCAATACCAGACTATTGCTTGCACCTACTATGGCATTGGCACCAATAGCGGTTGCGTTTGTAAGATTATTAACTGAAGCGTCGGCGTTAGTACCCAAAAAAGTACAACTATTGTACACCGAATTTGAAAGGCCG
>JANMZN010000347.1:0-10741 GCA_031383285.1 Segetibacter sp. | reverse complement strand
AGTAATAGTTGTTGAAATAGCACAACCATTGGCATCAGTTACGTTGTAGGTGTATGTACCTGCTGTAACAGTGAAGGTGCCTGTTCCTGCATAAGGAGGTGTACCGCCTGTTGCACTAACGGTTACTGTAGAATTACCGCCGTTGCATAGTATCGCTGTTGATGATGAACCCGCAGACAATGCTGTTGGTTCAGTTACCGTAATGGTTGTTGATGTTGTACAACCGTTCGCATCTGATACATTATAGGTGTAGGTTCCTGCGGTAACAATATATGTTCCTGTTCCTGTGTAAGCACCTGTGCCACCTGTTGCGCTAACGGTCACTGTAGATGAGCCGCCATTGCAAAGGATAGCTGTTGATGATGAACTTGCTGCAAGAGCTGTTGGTTCAGATACAGTGATGGTTGTTGAAATAGCACAACCATTGGCATCAGTTACGTTGTAGGTGTATGTACCTGCTGTAACAGTGAAGGTGCCTGTTCCTGCATAAGGAGGTGTACCGCCTGTTGCACTAACGGTCACTGTGGAAGTACCGCCATTACAAAGGATAGCTGTTGAAGATGAACTTGCTACAAGAGCTGTTGGTTCAGTTACAGTTAATGAAGTAGTGGTAGTACAAGTATTTGCATGTGTTGCAGTTATTGTATATGTACCTGCCGGAAGACCTGTATTTCCAACGGTATTGTTACCGGAATTTTTTATGACAATTGTCCCATTAGATGTAGCGCTGATAGATCCGTTGCTACCACCATTACACGTTACATCAGTTTTACTTACTGAAAGTATTGGCTTTTCATTTATGACGAATGTAACAGCCGTACGACATGTACTATTGTTTGAACAAGCTGCATAATATGTGGTTGTTCCTGCAGTATTTGTATTGGTCAGACCCGAACCGGAGACACCTACCGGATTAAACGGTGAACCTGTGCCTATTGATAATCCTCCTGAAGGAGCCGTGTACCATTGTAAAACAGATCCCGTTGGGATTAGTATCTGTCCACCTCCCGGAGGTGTAATAGTCCATGCAAAAGTACCAGTGAAAGTACCGGTACTTCCAAATGTTGTTGAAATCAATGTATATGTTGTGCCAGCGGTTAAACTCATCAAACCACCGCCCACACCTGAAGCACCTAATCTTGGCTCGTTACCCGCTACGCCATCATCATCATCTCCCCGAATCCAGCCACTTCCGCAAGTGCCGGGGGTGAATGCACCTGTAACTATGTAACCCATTCCATCATAACCGCTATTATCATTCATCTCAAAAACGTAATTACCAGTCACTGAAACCTGAAACTGCGTTGCCACATAATTTCTGGTATTAGATGCATCAAAAGAACATGTTGAATTATTAAGTATACTTGTTGTGGGTCGTTTGGCAATAGGATCTGTAGCGGAGTTCCAAGAACCTGAAATGGTAGTCCCTACATTTAAAAAAGCCGCACATCCACTTGAAGTTAATGATCCACTGCCCTCCTGGCAAATGGTAACACCTGTAGCTGTAGGCGGTGCTGCATTTACAGTAATTGTAAAGCTTGAACTACCGCTTACACACCCATTAGCATTTTTAGCTGTAATCGTACCGGCATATGTACCGGCAGCTGTATTCGCCGGTACAGTGATATTAATATTTCCACCTGTAGCAGTCCCTGCAAAAGAAGCATCGGTAACAGGGACAAAGCTATTAGTTGGAGATGCATTCCAGGTAATGCTGTAAGTATTGGGAGAATTTGTTGTGCCTGTATATGCAAGGGTGGTTGTTTGTGCACCGGCATTAGAACATACAGATGATGCTGCTGATGCCCAGGCAACAGTTGGCAAGGGGTTTACTGTAAAAGAAGATCCGCTTGTTACAGTACCATTTGTAGCAGTAATTGAAATAGCACCTGTCGTACCAATTCCAACAGTAACAGTAACCGATGTTGCAGTGTTGGCAGTTATAGTTGCAGCTGTACCTCCGATGGTAACAGCCGTAGCACCTGATAAATTAGTACCATTAATTACTATCGAGGAACCAACGCAACCCAAACCGGGGAAAGACGTAATTGTAGGTGGTGGAATTTGATTTACCTGCACTTGAATATTACCCCCCGTGGAGCCAAAAGTGTAGACAACAAGATAATAAGTAGTGCCTGCGGTAAGGGTTGTTGCAGAAATAACTGCATTCGTACCTGCACCACTGCACACTGTTGTTCCTGCATCATCATTGCAAGCGACAGAGGTGTAAGGGCCACCGCAAGTACCGGTTACAAGATTTAGGATATTATCTAAAACTGCGGCGCCTGCGGCGGCTGAAGGACAAGTTGAGAATGTATATTTGGCTGTAACTGAAGGAGTAAAAGAATACCATATTCCTTTGTTGAAAGTAGACTGACATGATGGTGTAGGATCATTAGTAGTAGTGGCAAAAGCATTGGTAGCTGCTGTAGTTAATACAGGAAAGCTTGTGCTAGGTATTACAATTGCCCCGCTACAATTGTCATTTGCAGGTGGAGGAGTGTAAACGGCACCTGTGTTTCCAATCACCAACAGATTTTGACCAGATGAAAGAGCAACAGGTGATGGCGTTGTAACATTAGTTGAATTCAATGTACCCAGCGAGGTAACCGCATACGGCCCTGTTCCAGTATACTTACCCAGTTCGCCTGCGCCTGTTGGATTGAAGGAAGCGGCTTGATTGGCAGCATTCCAGTTGAAGGTAATCGCAGCATTAGTGCCACTACCTGCGGGTGACACATTCCATTGCAGGTTTACAATTTTAGTAGCATCCGTTACAGCATTGGTGATGGTGGAGCCAACTCTTGCAGAAAGGTTGTTTACCGTACCGCTATTGTTTATGGTTAGCGGTGTATATGATGTAGCAGAGGTACCAATCGGGAACAAAGTGTTGGTGTTACCTACACTGTTTCTCACCAGCGAACCTGTGCCATTCGTTATTATATAATTAGTGGCTGATGACACGATGGAAGCCGTGGCGGCTAAAACTAAATTATTATCAGATAGTGCAATTCTGCCACTTGTAAGATTAAGTTCATTTAAGATATCAACTTGTGAGTTAGGGTTTAAAAACAAGGATTGGTTGCTATTGCTCTGAGTAAAAAAAGCAAAAGTTGTATTGCCTGTTATAAATTGACTTGTAACACCATTAAAAGTTACTCTCCTCGAATTTGCATTGAAAGTACCGGCGCCCTTCGTCCAGTTACCTGCAAGAAACATATCTCCTCCAACAGCATTTCCCAGGGACAAGTTACCATTTACAATCGCGTTGCCGCCTACAGTCAAAGAACCGCTCTTATTATTGTTACCCCCAAAGTCCATGAATAAAGATGAACCAGCATCAATTGTCAAACTTCGGGCAATACCAACAGATGTAATAAATGGATCGCTACCCGAATTCCCTGTATTTGGTACATTTAAGATCGTATTATTAGTCACAGTTATGTCGTTTGGATAACCGGGAGTACTTCCGATAGTACCGGTGAATGACCATTCGAGGCCACGGCCATAAACAGCGTTCACATTATATTTTAACAATGATGCATTGCCATAGACGGGTGCATTATTTGCAATAAAACCGCCTGCGTTTATCTGAAGAGTGCCGTTAACGGTTGTTAACCTGAAGCCACCACTAAGACCACAATCAAATCCTGCATTGAGTTGCAGCGTAACATTAGGTGCAAGGGTAAGGTTTCCGGTACCAGCACTATTCGCAACAAACTTGTTTCCATTAATGATCAGGTTTCCACCAGCAACGCCAGATGTAATTGTCCTGCTTCCGTTGACAAAAATGTTTCCGCCGCTGTTATTCAATGAAACCGTACGCCCATTTAAATCTAAGGTACCAGCATTCAATATTTGCATCACATCGCCTGTTGAAGCATTTATTGCAATATTGGTCGGCGCAATACTTGATGGGCGAACTACTCCTGAAGGTTTGTCAATCAAAAAATAATCAAAGTTCATTGTTCCTGTAGAACTGTAAATATCCTGTGTAGCAGCAGAGCCGACAAACCATACCGCTTTACTGTTTGGTGCGAATGTGCCCATGGATTCAAAATTTCCACCGACGTATAGGTCACCACCTGTAAGTGACAAAGTTGAGCTACTTTCAATTTTTACATAGCCTGGCACCCCACGTGCACCTGATAAAGAAACCCCACCCCCGATTGAAACATTACCAGGAACACCTACTCCAACAATTGGATTTGAAGAATTTCCGCCTATCCACTCGTTACCTGCTGTATATGCTGGAGATATTGATACATTATATCTTAACTGTGAAGCCGCGCCACTGTATGTTGGGCTTCCAGTATAAAAACCACCATCATCAATTTGATTGGTTCCCGTGATTGTCAATGTATTGCCATTTAAATTCACTCCTCCACGCAGCACGATAGTATTAAGTGATCGGCTGATACCATTTAATGTAATTCCACCTGCGCCATTAACTCTTACACTTTGTGGTCCGTTGACAGATGGCCACCAGGTATCAGTACTGTTAATGCCGTAAGAGCCAGATGAATTACTAAAAATCAAGTTGCCTGAAATATAGATGAAAGTGTTTGTATTGCCCGGCCAGGCTCCCTGGTTAATTCGTAAAGATGATGTTTCGGTTAAATTAACTGTACCACTTCCTGTCAGAGATGCACCTGCTGCTGCACAAGATAATTCGCCGGATGAGTATACATTAATAATTCCGGTATTATTTACTGTGCTTGAAATTGTCACAATATGTTTAACACCTACATTAGCGCCTGCTCCGGGTACTACGCCTCCTACCCATGTAGAACCGACATTCCAATCACCAGATGTCGCAGAAACAATACTACTGGTGATGGCAATAATATCCACTGCAAAGCTCGGTCTTGACCCAACGCCGCTTACATCTCTTTGCACCCAACGCAACTGTACAACCGGAGCATTTTCACAAACAGCAGGCAAAATTACTTGCTTACTCTGTGTGTTCTGGGGAGTAGTAACAGCAGTAGTTTGATTAGTGGTGTTGTTTTGATATTCAATACCCGTTAATGAAGAAAATGAACCTGAAGTTCCCACACGGTACTGCAATGTCATTTCGTTGATACGTGTATTTGTAGTGCCATCATGAGGGTTTCTTATGGTCATGGCATCATATTTGACTATGATTCCATTTTTACCAGTTGTGTTTATAGCCAGTACAATAGAAGGATCACTACTGCCTGTTGCCAGCATACCAATCTTGCCATTATAATTGTGCACACCACCTGTAGCGGTAGCAGCCGTGCTGGATGCTTGAAGTGCCAAGTCGGCTGTAGGAGCTGTGGTTCTAAAGCTTGCAGAGGATCCGCTGGCAGAAAGTTGCCAACCCTGCCATCCTGCCGGATATACGGTGGAAGAAGACACAAGAGCAGAAAAGTCCTGCGAATAGTTAATGGATTGGGCAGTTGGATTGGTTTGTGCCCAACCGTTGATGCCACAAAACAAAACCAACCCAAATAAAATCGCCTTAAGCGATGCAAGCATAGACTTCTTCTGCATACAGTTGTATTAAGAATTTAAAAAAAATAAAAAAAATATAGAATTTGGTTGATAGCCTGCACAAAAAAATAAGCCCAATAAAGATGATTGGGTTAACTATTTGTTTTTTACAGCAAGCCGGCTATTAATAGAGATTGGAGCTAAAAGTTTAACAAAGTAAAAACAAAAAGTTAAATTTACATAGAAATTTTCAATTTTTTTTAAATATAATTGAACAAAAGTTTGCAAGTAAAGAAAAAAAATAAAAAATGCCAACTAAATCAATTAAATGAACCTGATAATATTTTTTATTGTATTAAAATTTTAAAAAAAATATTCCACGGCTTGAACTATCAATCATTGAAAAAAAGAGAACTTAGAAGCTTAACTATCGAATTAAGAAAGTTTTCCGCCACCATAAAAGCATAGTCAGCCAACACTTAAAAGAAAATAATTTAAGAATGCTTTTAAAAATAAATAACTATTTATGGTCAAGGTTTATCAGAATATCCTTAATGTACTTATACCAAGGTTCCCAAGGAATGAAATGAGGTGCACCTTTTAAAATCAACACCTCGACAGATTTAGCATTTACGAGCATTTTTTTAGCATATGCTGCATTACCTACTGGTACAAAGCCATCTTTGTCACCATGAACAATCCAAACATCACATTGAACACTAGCAAACTGAGTAGCCAACGGTATTAGGTCCTTTTTTAAAAACCATATCTCCATATTGCTTGGGCGAAATGCACCCGGTAAAAAAAACTGTAAACTACTGTTGTATAAAAAGCCCCGCCACTTTTCTGGAGCTTCTTCTGCTGGATCAACAGATGCTGCTAATAAAACCAAACCATTAAATACACCTGGATTGTCCGCAACTAATTTTACAGCCAAAGGACCGCCGAGTGAATGCCCAATGATGTAAATAGGCTTTCCATTATTTATCTCACTTATTAATGGACTGATGAGCGTTGATTGATCCTGTAAATTTTTCGCATTTCCAAATTCACTGTACCCGAAACCTGGCCTGTCTATTGAAACCATCCTGAAATTTGCTAACAGATCTTTATCTTTTAAATAGTTACTAAAAGCATCCCAACTACCCGGAGATCCATGAACAAAAAATAAAGTAGGCATTGTATCGCTACCAGATATAACGTAGTGAAGCTTAAAACCATTTACAACAATGTCCTTTATTTTTAAATCTAAACTTATTGCACTAAACTGCTTCTTTGCATCGTTATCACTCAACCTGAATTTCATGCAGCTCTGCGCCAGCGTGATCCATATACCAAGCAAAATCGAGAAAACAATCATCGGCTTGCTTTTATTGTTACTCCTCATTTTAGCTGCTCATTTTCATTATTTAATAACCCATTCATTTCTTTCTATAACCATCGATGACAAGGCCACTAATGCTATTATCAAAGCCAGGATTTTGTGCAACCATTCATTATCAATATTCTTAATTGAAATGACCAACATAATTATTAAAAAGGCAATCAAATGCATCTGTAGAAGCAAACTTTTATTTAACAAAAAGATATTGAATAAAATTGATACTAACACGCTAATAGCTACTACAAAAAACAACAAAGCATACTGCGAAAAATAGTACAACTTCAAATTGGTTTCCTCCTCTCTTTCATTGGTAGGCAACAACATTTTTGCTACTATAAATAGTGATATCGGATAGATAAGGATAAACATCAATTCCCAAAGTTGCCAAACAGGCTTGTCTTTAAGTTGATAGGTAACAAACCAATCCTGGATGTGCAAAAACAAAATAAAAACTATCCAGATTAAATGTGGCCAATAGAACTTAACCTTTTTAAAATGATACAAAACATCTGAAAATGAAGATAAAAGCTGCGTAATGCCAAGCCCTAATATTATAGAAACTAAAATGGAAACATATTCAAAGGCACTAATTTGGTTATTATACATGATGTATATTTTACAAAAAAAATTCTTGCTAATTCTTCAATAAAAATAACATTGGAATATCCAATCTTTTGTTCCATGCTTTTTCGCTGTGATTCTCTCCAGGGAAAAATTTTGTTACCCAATTTTCGACTGCAAACCCCTTCAACTTCATAACAGAATCTACAGCAGGATGCAAAGGAGGATACATAGCATCCAATGTCTGATCTCCATAATCAAAATAAATTTTATGCTTTTTGGAATTAGGAAGGTTCTTACTCATGTAATTTAAAAAAGCTTGTGGAATTGGATTGTTGTCCATAGCAAAAATACCTGGCCAATGGGTACTTAAACAGGCTGCACCGCCAAATATTTTCGGGTATTCGCAAATAGCATACATAGAAATCAAACCGCCCATACTACTCCCAGCAATAAAGGTATTTGACCTGTTAGTAAAAGTTGAATATTTGCGATCAACAAAAGGTTTCAACTCCTTTACTAAAAACTTTAAATAATTATCGGATTCCGGTTTAAATACATCTTTTGTTCTTCCTGCCCTTTGCAATTGCGCAGTAATAGTGTCTTGCTCTACTTGAGACAGTGCTTCATATGGCTTCTGAGGAAAATAATCAGGATGCCTGGTTTTGCCTCCATTCCAAACACCCACAACAATTACATCTCTGATTGCATGCTCGTTCAATAGTTTGGTAATCACATCATCAACATCCCATGATTGTTTGTTCCAGCCTGCCGCAGTATCGTACAACATTTGTCCATCGTGCATGTACAATACTGCATATTTCTTATCAGGCGTATAGTCTTCGGGAAGCCACACATCTACATTGCGGGCTGAAATAAATTTAGATGGAAAACTATCAATCCGCTCTATTCTTCCTGCTACAACTGATGGCAATTGAGCGTTAAGGAGTATGCATAAATACGTAAAGCAAAATGCAACCAAAAGGTGTTTCATGTAAATTTTACTTTTTAATTAATTTCAAGAACAATTGCAGTTTTTTCGGGCACAGAAAAAGAACTTCCGATTAAAAATTTTTCTCCAGTCATAATATTCTCTCCAGATACTTTATTTTTCAATATTTCTGCAAATCGCTTCGTGTCTATGTTCATTGCTTTCTCATTCTTATTCATCACGACCATAATCGTTTTTTCCTTGTTATACCTAAAGAATGTATAAGTCCCATCAAAAGGCGCAAAATGAAGTATTTTCCCTTCGGCAATCACGGTATTTTTCATCCTCCAATTGAGTAATTTCTTTGTGTAAAGCTGCATAGATTGTTGGTCAGCGCTTAACCCTTTTCCAGCAAATGCATCAACCACATCTTCCTTCCATCCTCCTGGAAAGTCTGTTCTTATATAACCATGATTATTGGGGTGAGCTTTATTCTCAGCTAAAATTTCCGTGCCATAAAACAACTGCGGTATGCCACGGGTAGTGAGTAAATAAGTAATTGCCATTTTTGTTAGAGCAACATCACCATCCAATTGTGTAAACATGCGATCCATATCGTGGTTATCTCCAAACACCAAGATTTTACTTGGATTTGCATATGCAAAATCATTTGCAAGCGCTTCATATAATTTAGTCATCCCCTTTCCAAAGTCGCTTCCTTCAGGTTCCTTTAGAGCCTGCACCAATGCACCTTGCAAAGGAAAATCCATAACGCTAGTTAAACAACTTTTATAGCCATCATGATTTTGTTTACCTTTTTGCCAATAAGATTCGATTAGCGGATTAAAACTCCATTCTTCGCCAACAATGCTAAAGTTCGGGTACTCTTCCATAATGCGGCAACTCCACATTTTCAAAAAAGACTTATCGCTATAACCATAAGTATCCTGCCGAATACCACCAAGCTTTAATGTTTCAATCCACCAAATTGAACTTTGCAATAAGTAGTTAGCCAGAAACGGATTTTTGCCATTCATATCAGGCATTGTTTTATCAAACCAACCATTCGTCATCAAGTCTTTATCATAAGCGGATGCATACATATCCTGGTTGGTCGTTCTTCTATGATTTGAAGGTGTATAAACATCAGGATAATTCAACCAATTCTTAAAAGGCAAATCATTCATCCACCAATAATTTGAACCTATATGGTTAAGTACTTCGTCAAAGATTAATTTGATGCCCTTTTCTTTAGCCTTAGCAGCAAGTTCTTTGTAATCGTCCAATGTACCATACCTTGGATCAACTTTATAATGATTGGTAATAGAATAACCATGATAAGAATAAGCTTCCATATCATTTTCTAATAACGGCGTACTCCAAATAGCAGTAAAACCCATATCCTTAATGTAATCCAGGTGATTGATGATGCCCCTGATATCACCACCGTGCCTGCCACCTACATTGCTTCTATCCAAAATCTTTTCATTCATTGTTGATACTACATCGTTGCTATAGTCGCCATTCGCAAAACGGTCGGGCATTATTAAATATACAGCATCAGTTGAATTAAAGCCCATAAAAGCAGCTGCCGGTTGTTGCCTTGCCAACAGTATGTAGTTGTACGTTTCAATTGTTTTTCCACCTGCATTAAATTTTATTACAAAAGTTCCTGGCTTTGTATTGTTTGCTATTTGCAAATCAATAAATAAATAATTCTTACTGTCTGCCTTGCTCGTTTTTATTATGGTAACTCCGGGATAATTAATAGCTGGTTGAGTAACCCCAATATTGGTTCCATTTACTAACAATTGCAGTTGTTTGTTCTTCATTCCCACCCACCAATTGAGTGGCTCTACATGATTAATTTGAGCAATAATATTACTGCCCAATAAAAACAGAAAAGCAAATAAAAATAGCTCCTTCTTTGTCATGAAATTTTAGATTTAATATAGTTCATCATATCTACGTTTACTTGCCATTGATTGCTTAACGGTTTTTGAGTATAAGGCATCACCGGCATATATGGTGGTGGGCCAAATTCGGGAGTAATGGTAATATTTTGGAAACCTTCCTCGCTTTTATGTTGAATAATTTGCTGCCACCAATGCTCAAAAATAAGTAAATGATTTTCCCATTCCGGAGCGAAGGGGTCATTTACTTGCGGTCCTTGTTCAAAACCAACTCTGGCATGAATATGAGAAACATGCGGAATGATTTTACTGATTATTTCCTCCTGGTCTTGCAGCATACTTTCTGAAACAGTGCAGAAATGAGAAAAATCAGCGACCAGTTCAAGTTCTGGAAATTTTTCAAGATAGGATATCAAAGTAGCCGCATGAAAGGAGAAACGTCCGCGATGAGTTTCATGTAAAATACGTACGCCTGTTTTAGCAGCCATGTTT
>JANMZN010000235.1:0-1545 GCA_031383285.1 Segetibacter sp. | reverse complement strand
AAAGAAAAATATTCTTTGCGGATTTTTGTTTTATAAAAATAATTCCTTACTTTTGCAGAAATATTACTCATCTTTACGTTTTTTATATGATAAAACGCCCAAACGCCCAAACGCTTATTAGCGGTTTTGCTTTGTTTGTTGCTACTATATGGCTGTAAACGCCAGATTTTAGACCCACTAAATCCACAAACAAATCTCCCTCAAAAAGTCCAACTTGACAAAGTCAAAGGCTTGTATGAGAAGGGAAGGTACAAAAACCAACCAAAACGCACTTCTTCTAACGGAAACGAAAGAATGACTGCTGCTGATTCTGCTCGTTTCAAAGATTTTGAGCCGCAATGGGACAAAACAGAAGTAGAACTTTTACCCAACAACGGAAAAATGCTTATTGTGCCTGTGGTACGGTTTTTGAGCGTAGAGTATAATCAAAATATTGGTTTTATTCGTCGCTTGTGCATACGTGTAGATGCGAATGAAGATTTTATTGAGGCAAATATTGTAGAACTCGTAGGAAATCTTACCTTTGTAAAAGAAAATTATAATGCTATCTTCAAAAATTACAAAGAAAATAATATTAGTGGATTTTCTGGTGTAGTGATCATCAATGAAATAGATTATACAGGTATTTCTACAAAAAAGTATGATAATAGCGTGTTTACAGGTTATGGTTCATTAACAATGCAAGGAGGTTCAACAAGCGGTAATGGCAGTCCTCAATGGTGTAGCAATGGTATTATTTTTGAATGGGGTTATTTTGATAGCGGTGGTGTTTGGATAGTAATAGATAGAAGATGTGCTAATATTTCTACTATACCGCCAATTAATGATGGTGAAATTCCCTCAGGCTCACCAATAGGACCTCTTACGCCAGGACCAACCAATCCTAACCCCAATAATCCAAACAATAATGGAGGTGGAGGAAGTGGTAATAATAATCCAACAATCAATTATCCGCCACCACCGCCAATGCCACATCCAGGAATGGTTTTGAATGAAAATAATGTCTGGGAATTTCCACTTCCAATAGACCCTGGTTTCTCGTGGGGTGAAACAGAAGGCTGGGGTGATGGAATACCAAGAGATGAAAATGGACTAGAAATAGAAAACGTAATAGATGATATCTATGATGCACAAAATAGTACCCTAACGCCTGCACAAAAAGCCCAATTAAATAAAATTTTTGATTCTCTGAAAAAGAAAAGTTGTCTTTTTGGGGAAATGATAGCCAAAATGAAACAAGCAGGCGTGAAAATTAAATTTAATTTTGATAATACTATGACAGTAGGTGGTTCATTTAATTATTTTGATAATTCTATCAGCATAAATAATGTTTCTGAAACAGCTTTATTAGAATTGCCTGTGCCTGATGGATTAAGTGTCGGATTGCAAATAGCCTCAAAACCTGCTGGATTTATAGAGTATTGAAAAGCGTGTACCAGTTCTTCTAATAAAGCTGTTTCAGAAACATTATTTATGCTGATAGAATTATCAAAATAATTAAATGAACCACCTACTGTCATAGTATTATCAAAATTAAATTTAATT
>JANMZN010000222.1:0-4712 GCA_031383285.1 Segetibacter sp. | reverse complement strand
TGCGGTTAGCAATACCGGAATGATCCTCGTTTTGCCGGCTTGAATCACCGCTTCTCTTGTCTTCATTCCCCTGCTTCTAAGCTCATCTGCAAACTCTATTACAAGAATACCATTCTTTACTACTATACCTGCCAATCCTACAATACCAATGCCCGTCATTACAATAGATACTTCCATACCGGTTATGGCGAAGCCCAATAAAACACCAATCACACTAAAGATGATTTCTGTAAGGATGATCACGGGCTTACTAACAGAGTTAAACTGCAATACCAGTATGAATAAAATGAGCATAAGCGCAATAATCAATGCCTTGCCAAGGAATGCACCTGTTTCTTTTTGTTGCTCTCCTTCACCAGTTTGGGCAATGGTTACATCATCATTAAGTTTGGTAAAACCTGCTATAGCATCTGCCAATTTTATATTTACATCCGTAGGTGTAAATCCAGAAAGCACATTGGAATATAAGGTAATCACCCGCTTTGCATTTTTACGTTTAATGCTTCCGTAGGTACTTGTATAATCTACTTTTACCAATGAACTGATTGGGAGGTTTTTAAGCCCGCCGGTCATTTCACGAAATACGATTCGCATGTTCAACAGGTCTGCAAGATTTCTGCGTTGCAGTTCTTTGTTGCGCAATTGTATTTTGTACTCATCTTCACCTTCCTTTATTTTAGAAACTTCTCTGCCAAACAATGCAGTGCGTATAGCCATTCCAATTTGAGATGTTGATACACCCTCAGCCATAGCTCTTTCTCTATCTATGGTCAACAAAATTTCAGGATTGGTTAAGTCAACATCCATTTTCAATTCTTCTACTCCCGAAATGTTTTTCATGTCGAGGTAGTTCTTTAGATCAACAGCCGTTTTTGTAAGGTGGTCAAAGTTTTCGCTGCCTATTTCTATATTGATAGGAGGTTCTGTTGGAGGCCCGCCTGATTCTTGGTCAACTGAAATCATGGCACCTGGAATTCCTTTCATTGCCATTCTTACCGAATCTAAATAGGGTACAGTGGATTTACCATGGCGTTTTTCATACTCTACAAATGACACTTGAATTCTACCAAGATTTGCACGTGTACTGCGGTCACCACTCTTAGGATCAGATGCGCCAATTGCTACATTGGAGATGACGCTTTCCACCAATGGATTTTGTTTTCCATTTTCTATTCCCAATACTTTGTTTACTCTTGTTTCTAAAACTTTGGTTATAGAGTCTGTGTATTTTACATCCGTTCCTACCGGTAGTTTCAGGTACACATATACCTGGTTAGGATCTCCTTTGGGAAAGAATACAACAGGCACTTTTCTTAATGCAAAGAAAACGACGGAGAAAATGAAAAGGGCTACTGTACCTAATAATAAATGGACTGGTCTCCATCCTTTTAATGCCCATCTTAACGAAGATTCGTAATGACCCATAATCCATGGCAATGCCCTGTTCTGAAATGCATGAATGGCATCGTCAACAATATAGGTATTGAGTACACCAAGTATGGCAAATAAGATGAGTAGATTGCCGCCAAAATAAAAGCCAAGTACATCAAGCAAAATACCTACGCTTAATAGGATTAAAAAGGCAGGACTTTTAAAGATGTCGCTCTTCCTTTTTTTATCACCTTCAGGGTTGTTCATAAAATCCACTGCAAACACAGGGTTCATGATAAATGCCACTACCAATGATGCAGCTAATGTAAAGATGAGCATGGTAGGTAGATAAATCATAAACTTACCAATAATTCCCGGCCAGAATAATAGCGGAAAAAACGGGGCAAGCGTAGTAAGTGTTCCTGCTAATACAGGTATGAATACTTCGCCTGCTGCTATTCGTGCTGCCATCGCCGACGTTAGTTTTCCTTTGCTCTGTACAAATATCCGGTGCGTGTTTTCTATAACAACAATGGCGTCATCTACTATAATACCGAGACCAAACAACAGCGCAAAAAGTACCATGAAGTTTAGGGTAACACTAGAGCCGGTTATCAAGTCTGCTGCTGGTAAAAAAAGAAAGGCAACAAACATGCTTAGCGGTACAGACAATGCAACAAAGAATGCATTAGTGACGCCCATAAAGAACATGAGGATAAGCAAAACCAATATAAATCCAATTACGATGGAGTTAACCAAATCGTTGAAGGAAGTTCTTGTTGCCTTGCTTGCATCTCCTGTAATGACTACATCCAGATTTTTTGGTAGAACAGTAGCCTGCATATCGGCCACTATCTTTTTTACCCCATCTGAAGTTTCAATTAGGTTTTCGCCTGCCCTTTTAATTATCTGTAGTGTTACTACATTTTTTCCGTTCAACCTGGCATAGCTTTCTCTTTCTTTTACAGTGTCTTTTATCTCGGCTATATCCTTTAGGTAAATGGGTTGGCTCGATGTATTGCGAACGATGATTTTCTGCAAGTCATACACATTCTTAAACTGACCCTTAACTTGCAAGGTTCTTCTCATATTGCCAACTTCCAATAATCCACCGGAGATGTCGGCATTTTCTCTTGCTATGGCATTGGAGATGTCATCAAATGTAATATTGGAAGACTGCATTTTAAAATTGTCAACATTTATCTGAAATTCCCGCTCCGGTGCACCAACAATATCTACCCTTGTTATCTCCGGTAATTCTTCCAGCTGATCCTGCATATCATCCGCTATTTTTTTCAGCCTAACCATGTCATAATCGCCACTGATATTTACAAACATGATGGGCATTTCCGAAAAGCTTACTTCTTGTACATTGGGTTCTTGAGTAAGATTGTTTGGCAAATCTTTCTTTGCCTTATCAACCGCGTCTTTTACTTTTCGCAGGGCCACATCCACTTCTACATTGGTGTTGAATTCTACAATGATAGCAGAGAAATCCTGAATAGATGTACTGGTTAGTTTACTGATTTTTGCACCCGTGATGCCTTTGATTTGTTTTTCTATGGGCTGCGTCACCAGGTTTTCAATATCGCGTGGCGAATTGCCTATATGAATAGTTTGTACATAGATAGTAGGTATAACAATGTCAGGAAATTGCTCTTTAGGCAATGTTACAAACATTGTAACGCCAATCACTGATACAAATACAATCAGTAAGTAAATAGAAGTTTTGTTTTTGATCGACCACGTGGTTGGGCCAAATTCTTTTATTTTATGTTTTATGTTGTCTATTACACTCATAAGAATTTTTTTCAAGCATTTTTTTCAATGCTTATTAAAATTATTGAAACCTTCTGCAGGACACCCATTGCACTTGTGTTGCTTCCTGTTCTGTTATTATTATTGATCATAAATTTGTCAGTAGAAAAGCATGGGTCTTTTATTGTTTTCCATTGGTAATTACCTGGCTGTCATACAAATTTTGGTAACCTTCCGATATGATAAGATCGCCAGCTAGGATACCACTTTTGATCTCCAATCTATCCCCGTATAATTCACCAACGATTACCTGCCTTTTACGGGCAATCAATTTTCCACCTTCTCTTACAGCTATCAAAACAAACTTCCCTTGTTCGTCCGTTTGCAATGTGTTTACAGGTACAGTCACCGCGTTGGGTACATTGTAATCTTGTATTTTTATCATTGCAGTAAGGTTTGGTTTCAGTGCTATATCATAAGGTACTTTGGCTTCTGCTGCAAAACCTTTAGAGGTTGGATTAATAGATTGGCTGATTAATGAAATAGAAGAGTAATAGCTTTTATTTAAATCGGGTACACTGATCATAACCGGCGTTCCTTTAGATACCCGCGACAAATAATTTTCTGGAATGTCTGTTACTACTTTAAGGCTTGCAGTATTTACAATTTTTATAGCACCTGCTAATGGCGATCCTGTAAACATTTCACCAACATGAATGCTGACCATATCCGCTATACCGCTTACATTACTTACTACAGTAGCAGTACTTAATTGTTCTTCTGCAGTTTTTAGATTCTCCTGTTGCGTCTTTATTGTATTCTCCAATACTTCAACGTTTGTCTTAGCCGTTAGCACTTGTACTTCTGTTCCAATGTGTTGGTCCCAAAGATTTTTTTGTCTTTGGTAAAGGTTCTTTGCTAGCTCCAATTGATTTTTTGTACTAGCCATACCTTGTTTGGCTGCTGCCACATTTTGTTTGATGATGGCATCATCTAATCTCATAAGCAATTGCCCTTTTCTTACAAAGTCTCCTTCTTTAACATAAAGTGCAACCACCTGTCCACCACCACCTCGCGGAGTGATGTAAGAAATGTTTTCTGCATCAATTTTTCCTTGCAGTTCTATGAAGTGGGAAAAGTTTCCTGATTTTACGGTATCAGTAGCCACTAATTTAGCCTGTTCTACTTTTTTTGTCGTGTCAAGTTTTGCTAGATCAGCTTCCAGTTTTTTTATCTCACTAGTAAGCGAAGATTGTTGACCGATAAGTGTTTCAAGTTGTTCTTTTTTCTTTTCTAATTCCGTTTTTTTACTTCCACATGCTACCAGCATAAAAAACATGGTAGGGAGGAAAGCAGCTTTTATAAACCTTTGCATAATTAATTTGAGTTTTATTGTGGTTGGTTGATTATTGTAGTTTTCCTAAAGATGATTGATAGGCTATTTTTGCAACGATGGCATTGTATAAGCCTGTGAAATAATTAGATTGTGCAGTCTGCCAATCATTGTCAGATAGCAACACTTCGAAGCTTGAACCTACGCCGGCTTCAAATTTTTTCTTTGTTGTAGCGTAAACACTTTCTGC
>JANMZN010000213.1:0-15960 GCA_031383285.1 Segetibacter sp. | reverse complement strand
ATTAGCAGGGTCTTCATTTTTAACATCTGTCTTGGTAATAAGGCCTAATTTTAGAAACTGCTGCGTTGCCTCCTCGCCTACTTTATCTGTATAATCCAAAATAGAAATCCCTGGCTTCAACAAACCTTTTGCGAAATTGTGGAGATGAAGACAAGCATTGTAAACTTTTTTCTGGCGGCTGGTAAATTTACCATTTACAGGAATCGTTCGGGTAAGGTCTGCACAATAACCCCCATAATTTGCTCCAAAATCCATAAGCAACAATTCTCCATCTTTACATTCTTCATTATTAGAAATATAATGCAATGTCCTAGCCCTGTCACCACTTGCAATAATACTTCCATAAGCCTGGCCCCTGCTTCTATTCCTAAGGAACTCATGCACAATCTCTGCTTCAATCTCATATTCCATCACACCGGGGCGAATAAACCCAAGCAATCTTCTAAAGGTCTTTTCAGTAATTTTAATTGCTTCCTGCAACACTTCAACTTCTTCAGCAGATTTAATAGCACGCTGTTCTTTTAAAATACGAGATGATCGCTCATACTTGTGCAAAGGAAACCGCTGCAAAAGCTGCTGGGCATATCTATAATCCCTTGTTTCTAATAAAGAACCTTTTCTGTCATTCTCATTCGTATTGAGGTAAATAGTTTCTGCAACATGTATCCAAGGTTGCAGTATTGCATCTATAGCATCTAACCAAACTACTACTTCAATCCCGTTGATTGACGTAGCCTCATTTGCTCTCAATCGTTTGCCATCCCACTTTTCTTTTATTTCGTTGGGCCTAAGTAATACCAATACTTCTCTGAATTTTTTTTCAGGATTATCGGGAAATAATATCAGCATGGTATCCTCCTGTTCTATACCAGTTAACCAATACAAATCACTATTCTGAACAAATGGATAAATAGCATCTCCATTGGAAGGAACTTCATCATTGCTATTAAAGATAGCAATGCTGTTCGGCTTCATTTGCTGAATAAACCGTTCTCTGTTCTTTATAAAAATCTGTGGGTTTAAAGGAAGATGTTTCATACAAATATTTGAGAAGGTGCAAGATAAGTATTTGAGCATAAAAAAACCGCCATAGAAATCATATGGCGGTTAAGTTTTTCTTAATCAATCCTACTCTATTACTTCAATATTACCCTTGTATTTACTTCTATTAAAAACAAATGTTTCATCCGAAATTCTAGAATTTACATCTATTCCTGAAAGTGAAAACATAATCGTGTTGTTGCTTTTATCAAGTACCATTGCCTGTGTAATCAAGGATTTATTTTTATCTACGTATAATGTTATTCGTTGAAACTGTTTCCTTTTATCAATTGGGATCAACTGTACTTGGTTGTAAGTTCCTTTTGTAGAAACTATCTTGTATGTATAATCAATGTCATACTGCCCTGAGAAAATCTTTTCAGGACTTAAACTATTGTTATCTGCATTGCCGTCTGTTACGGTTACTTCATTGCTGCCATTAAAATTCCAGATTTTCTTGCCATCGCTGAATATTTCTGCATCTCCCTGTTTAATGTAATATTTACTGCCTTTTAAGGCAATGCTACCCTTGGCAGTATTCTTCAACTTACCGGTTCTTGCTTTCGTTGTCATAGTAAAATTGGCACTTACTCCAGGGCTGCTTTTTATTTTAGCACTAACCGCATCCAATATTTTCTTTGCCCCATCGGCGTTTTGTCCAAAAGATACAACAGAACAAAAAAAACCAACAATGAGTAAAAAATAAAACTTCTTCATAATGTAACTTGTTTGTGTAATGCTGTTAATCCAATACCATACCATAAATAAAGTACCCAATATCCAGATTGCAAAAGTGATGCTAAAAAATCCATTTCACCTAAATATCTAATGTAGCTGATTCCAGAAAATTCAATACCGCTAGTTATTGGCTTATATCTCAAATCAATCAATCAAGTCGTCGGCTTAATTCTGAATCTATTTTTTCAAATAAATGCTGCGGTTTGTACACCCGCCAATTGGATATTTCCATTAATTCTATAAAGTAATTTAACTTCTTCTTCTTAAAATCATATTGCGTTTGTTCAGGCATATTCAATGCTATAACCCAACCGCTTTCGTCTGTCACTTCTTCAAACCATTCTTCATAGTAATCCTTATCCCCACTGTGAAAATTCAACACATTTTCACAAATCAAAATAAACTTGTAAATGTTTTCGCTACACATGCTATCAATTACATCCCGCTTTAGAATCATGATATCATTCTCTATAGCATCATTCCATTCTCCTATCAATTCTATGATCGCAAAGTTTTCACCATAATCCACATATAAAACCTTCATATAAAGAGTCTTACTGCCAAACTCATCCCATTGAGGATGTAAATAATAATTGTAAACGGTTTGGGAATATTCAAACTCGCTGTAGCTTCTGCCAAAAAAAGGCGACCGTTCGTCCTCTTCAGCGGTGTACAAATGTCTCCAATTATAAAAGGGCTCAATATTATGCATAAACTAAGGATCCCTAATAGAAGAAAATATAATTTTGCTCTAAAGGATAAAAAATTAAAAGAGCAAATCTAATACTGATCTCTTTACTTTAAAGGCAAATTGAATAAAAAATACACAAAAAAAAGGGTCACCCATGCGACCCTTTATATAAAAGAAGACTTATCAACTTACTGAACCACAATTTTATCGTTGTAAATAACCTTTCTGTCAGTACCAGTTAGTTTCACCATAAACATACCACCAGCAGTAGCTTTTGGCAATACGATTTTCTCAACCTGTCCAAAAGCATTAATGGCAATTGACTTCACCAAAACACTTCTACCTGATGCATCCGTTAATACTAAATTATAGCGTCCAGCAGGTACTTTATCAAACTGTACTGTAAAAGTTTTATTTGGAGCAGGATTTGGATAAATACTTAACATATCATTTCCTTTTACTTCTCCTTCAGTTATGGTCGTAATCCCCTTGCTCTGGAACAATAATTTTCCGTTAGCAAGGTCAGAGCAATTGTAAACTTTATCATCTTTCTTATTTACCGCTGTTGCTTGTAAAGTAGAAATATTTACGCGGTAATAATTGTCGCTTGTTGTAGCACTTGTAACTACTACTTCATCTTCGCTAACTACCACCATACCGTTGCTGGTGTAATCAGAAGGCAAGCCTTTGATTTGTCCAACATAATCAGCTATTCTGGTAGCTGGATTGATTTTGAAAATATGATTGCGGTAAGTAGCAAGGTAAAGATTACCATAAGCATCGCCTACGATATCGCCACCCCAACTGCTGCATTGGCTGTGTACACTCATAGTACCGTTTTTCTTACCATCAATTAGTTCACCAAGGTTAGTAATTGTTGGTTTTTGATCAGTTGTAAAACGAATAATATTCTTACCATTGTTAGTAAGCGCATAACCAAATCCATCAGCACCAAAAGCCATTCGCGTAATTACATTTCCTTCGTCGTATTTACTTCCGCTGTTGAAAGTAGGATTGTCATTGACTACAACATTCATGTCGCTGCTATTGAAGTCGAAATACAACAATTCATTAGCCCGCATATTTGTAAAATACAAACGATTGTGAACCGCATCAAAAGCTGCTGCAGCAACACCATTTCCGGTAGCAGTAGGAAGAGACAAATTCTGGTTAAGGTTATTGCCTGTAGCCGATTTGTAGTTCACAACATTGTTAACTGCCGGATCATAAATAGTCCTAACTACTTCTCCACTTGAAAGGTCAATTTCTCTAACAACATTCCAATTGAAGTTGCCTTTCGTTTGCGCCGTTACAGCAAATGCACGGGTCTGTGCATAGGAAGAAGAACACATCAATATGGCACCTAATGCCAACGCGGGTAAAATTCTGTTATTCATAATTTGTCTTTTTTTACAGGTCTAAAATTAGTGATTTCTGATTAAAAAAAAATATTTTTCTATTTTTCTAAAGATTTTTTTACACTTCCCTTTTCTAAAAGCAGTTTTTTGGCTGTAGTGTAATCCAAATTTAATTGCTCCATTACCATTTTCACCCCTCTGTCCACCAACTTTTCATTGCTGAGGTGCATGTGCACCATACTGTTGTCCTCTACTCTGCCTAGCAATACCATTACACTAGTCGAAATCATATTCAATACCATTTTTTGTGCAGTGCCCGCTTTCATGCGTGTACTTCCGGTTATAAATTCGTGGCCGGTTACTAATTCAATGGCATGATCGGATGCTTCTGCAATAGGACTGCCAGGATTGCAAACAATACTTCCTGTCAAAATTCCATTTGCCCTGCATTTCTCTAAAGCCCCCAGAACAAATGGGGTGGATCCGCTAGCTGACAACCCCACAACAACATCTTTTTCGCTTACAAAATGCTTTTGAAGGTCTAGCCAACCCTGTGTGGTGTTATCCTCAGCAAATTCTACTGCATTTGTAATCGCTTTCTCGCCTCCGGCTATTAAGGCGATAACTAATCCATAAGGCACACCATAAGTTGGAGGACATTCACTTGCATCTACGATGGCTAATCTGCCACTTGTACCTGCACCAATGTATAAAAGCCTTCCTCCAGCCAACAATTTATCAGCAATGACTAAAACCAGCTGCTCAATTTCCGGAATTGCCTTTTTTACTATCGCTGCTATTGATTCATCCTCCTTATTAATACTTAAAAGCATCTCTCGTGTTGCCATTTTTTCAATGTGGCGATAGTGCGAAGGCTGTTCCGTTATTTTTTCAAAAGGCATAAATAAAAAAGCAATTTCCAATCAAATCATTAACAATAAAAGCAATGTAACCAAAACATCTCAATGCGCAATAGCCAAAGGCGAATGAACCCGAAACTATTTCATTAATAATGAGGAGGCAAATACTGCTCATTTTTATCTGCTTCAACAATTATATATTTAACGTCAGGGTTTAATGAAGTAGTATATCAGACACCAACTACCCCTAAATGCATTGTAAAATGAAGCGTAGGGAATATTAACCAATCTTTCAGAATTGAAATTCAAACACAAGCCTTACAGAAATTTCATTATTTGACAGCGTACCTGAAACCTCCATATATTAATCTGCCGGCCAAGGGGCCCCAAATAAGCGAAGCGTCAAAATATTGACTGAAAGGTTGACTTGAGGCTACAATTACATTTTTTTGAAAGAAATTCCCAAGATTTTCACCTCCAACGTATAGCTCAAATAGTTTTGCTTTACCAAAAGATTTACTCACTTGCCCATTCATTGTAACATAATTGGGCGACGATTCTGGCAACCTAAAACTTACAGGATTGCCCTGAGTAGAAGGAATTCTTTTGCTACCTACAAGATTTATTGTAAAGTCAAATTTCCAACTACTAATATCGTATGATAGGTTAGCAAACGCCCGTGTGGAAGCTGTCAAAGGTTTTCGCAAAAGAAGCCCTCCATAGGTTGCCCTTACATCGAAGAAACGATATGCCAACCGCACATCAAAACGCTTTATTGGTAAAAAACTCATTTCAATCTGAAGACTATTGGAATAAGAATTGCCTTGCAAATTGTAAATTTTTACTTGACCAGCTGTTTCCATATCAATAATTACCTGGTTAACAAAGTCATTTCTAAAGAAATCAATGCTAAACATTGCTTCCCGCTTGAATAGTTTAAACTTCTGATCAACACTAATCCCCTTGTTCCATGCCACTTCAGGGTCTAGACCATAAGCTTTGCCAACTGATGCTGATATAATATTTAAATTTCGCGAACTGACCATAATGCCAGAATTTTCAGCTAGAATATTTGCTGTACGCTGTCCCCTGCCCGCACTCAACCGAATGGTTGTTCTTTTTATTGGCTCATACCTCACATTTAATCTGGGTGTAGCAAACCAACCAAAAAGGCTGTTATGGTCTGTTCTTATTCCAGCAACTACATTGAATTTTTCATTCATGGTGTAGGTATATTCGAAAAATGCACCTAGAACCAATTCTTTTCTTTTATAATCCTGCATTTTATAAACTTCGTCATAATTGTCAGCCGAAAGGCTAAGCCCTGTTCTGAACTTATGAGTTGTACTATAAATAATACTCTGGTAGATCAAATTTGAATAAAAATTGGTCTGATTTGCATTGTAATTAGTAGTCCCGAAATATGCATCTTGATTATGCTTAAATGCTGAAAGCTGCAATCCAATGCTTTGGTACTTTTTTTTTGGGAACACAAATCCAATTTTAGCAAATGCTTCAATGCGCTTTGTATTGATGCCAAGTCCATAATAATTCGTGGAAAATTTGTCTTTCTTTTCAAAATCCAATACGCCTCCCGTTTTATCATCCAACAAAATCTTCACTCCAAACTGCCCCATTAATCCACTTCCATTATCATACTTCCACCTATTGATAGCACTAAATAAATTGCCAGTAGGGAGGTCTCGAAAATCATCGCCGTTAAAGTCTGTTTTGTTGTATTGAAAATCGTTGTGCAGCAGCAGGCCAGTTGACCATTTTTTACCCAATTGTTGAGAGAGGTTAAGATTAAGGTCAGTTTTTCCCATGCTATTAATATATCCGTTTGCATACAATTTCTCACTGTTCTCGGGCTTTTTCAACTCAACATTTATCTGTCCTGCTATGCTTTCAAATCCATTGACTACAGACCCTGTACCCTTGCTTAACTGAATGCTTTCTACCCATGGCCCTGCAATACTGTTTAAGCCAAGTGGTGTTGCAAGTCCTCGAGGACCGGGAAGACTCTCTACTGTCAATTGTGTGTAATTTCCTGACAAACCCAATAATTGTATTTGCTTAGCTCCCGTTACTGCGTCGCTGTATGATACATCAACAGAAGGATTGGTTTCAAAGCTTTCGCTAAGATTACAGCATGCTGCCTTCAACAACTCTTTAGAGCTGATATTAGTAGTACGAAAAGCACTCGTAGTGGTAACGTACATACTACTGTTACGTGAAGTAACCTTTACTGTTGATAGTGAATTGTTAGAGCCAAGAATAATCTGAAGGTCATTCTTATCTGTAATTTTAATGGTGTCGGGCTTATAGCCGGTATAACTTACAACCAATTTCGATTCTCCTGCCTCAATTGGAATACTGAATGACCCGTGATTATCAGTGGTAACACCTCTTCCGGTTTCTAACCAGATTATACTTACATTTATCAGCGGATTGAACCTCCCCTTTTTATCTTCAGACAATACAATGCCATTTACCGAATTGACTTTTACCTGATGATCATCTGATAATGAATCTATATCCCCATCCTTTTTATCTCTGTAATGACAACAATCAGGCAGTTGATTATAAATATTCACAGCTGCTTTCTTGCTTTCCGTATCATGGCCGGCATTTACTATTGCATCTATTATTGCCTTAAAAATTATGGTGCTGGTATCATAGGTAACGGATAATAATTGAGTTGCAACATCCCAGCTAGCTTTCTTAACCCCATTTATTTTTGCTGCCTTTTCTATCCGCTGCTTACAAATACCACAAGATCCAGCCACTTTAAATGATGAGCTACTATCCGCTGAAACTTGTGAAAAAACTGTAACCGGTATTATTATTGAAATGAAAATTATATTGAAAATGAATAATTTCATAATGGTATGTTTGATTAAAATAAATGCTTTAAAGCGAAAAATTGCTTTAAACGCTATAGCCTAAACGCACAATGCTGCAAAAAAAGTGGAGAAGTATCAACCCGAGTTGATTTAATAATAGCCTTGACCATTTGGCTGCCTACTGCTATATAGTTTATAATTATAAACTCGTGAATAAGAGTTGCTTCATAATCTTTTATAATTTTCGCCGCTTCCTGAAAATTAAAGTGATCAATCGCATTGGCAATCAATTGCTTGGTTTCGCAACATGGCTTGCTACCCATTTTGTGCCCGTTCCCACAACCAGACCTTTTAATTGGCACCCAATCGACATTTTTTAATTTGCCACAGCAATAATGAAATTGTACCGTCATTCCACTTGCGGAAAAACCGTACACAAACATCAACAATATAACAAATAGCTTTTTCAAATGAAATACAAAAATACGCATTGATCTTTCAATTAACCTACATTGATTATAGAATAGCCGTCAATATAATTATAATGATTTAATCAATAAGCCAAGCAAAGCAGCAACCAAAATGACCTGCGGTTCTTTTATTTTCTTAAACTTTAAAAGGACAGCAATTGTAATTGCGGCAATCAAAGCAGTAGGAATATCTACGATTGTACGAATGGCAATTACAATGACTGCACCAGCAAGTGCACCAACCACTGCAGCTGTAATACCTTCTACAAATGCTTTTATACTTGGATGCTTACCATATTTCTTAAAATAAGGAGCTGGTAAAATAGTAAGCAAATAGCAAGGTATAAATGTGGCCAAAGACGCAACCACAGCTCCTGGAAAACCTGCAACTAAATATCCTATAAAACCAACTGTAATAACTACGGGCCCCGGTGTAATCATAGCTACTGCAACTGCATCAATAAACTCACGTTCAGTAAGCCAATGATAGTCATTTACAACTCCACCATGTAAGAATGGAACGATAGCTAAGCCACTACCAAAAACAAATGCACCAGCTTTTGCAAAAAACAATGCAACCTTAAGTAATAAGCCATTTTCTGCTTGCCAGAACCCAATATCAATAAAATAAAAGCCATGCAGGGCTGATGGTTTCCTCATCCATGAAGGAGGTGCTTTTATGATCATGTAAATGAAGCCTGCTATCACAAATAGTAATACCTCTTCTGACTGTGTAATAATGGTAACTGCTCCTGCAACAAGAAAGAAAAGCCATAACATCCAATTGCTAACAAGGGATTTAGGATTGAACTTGCCAACAGATTTTTCAGTCAACTTATAACTACTAATGGTAATTATGCCTACAACAGCAGCTCCAACTCCATAGAAAATGGCTTGCATCCAAGGTAAACCACCGAACAATTTATAAGCGTACCCCAAGGCCACTACCATACAAAATGATGGCAAAACAAACGCTATTCCACACAATGTTGCACCTAAAATTCTATAATGAACGTAGCCTAAATATATGCCAAGCTGAGCTGCCAGTGGACCGGGAGCCAGTTGCGATAAAGCAAGCCCATCTCTATACTCATCTTCAGATATCCATTTACGATTTTCCACAAGATCCCGATGCATATATCCAATTAATGCAACAGGCCCTCCAAATCCTGCATATCCAAGTTTCAAAAAATATAAAACAATATCTCTAAGAGAATAAGTTGGCATAAAAGTATTCTGTATAATAATCAATAAGTTAAGGTACAAAATAAATACAGCCTTTCAATAAAAATTGAAGGCTGTATTCGATTATAATATAAAAAACTTATAGACTAAAGCGATCGTAAAGGCTCATTCATCTCCTTAACACGTACTTCCCCTACTAATTCATTGTTTGATTTACTTTCATCAATAATTGGAATAATACCATATTTAAGTTTTTGCCAAACTCTTTCGTGCAAGTAGTACAAACCTACTTTGGTAAAGACTTCTGCAAATCCAATGCTAAATGCTTTTGCAAAATTTCCAGTGATGAACAATGCGATAAAGATTGTATCCAATGTACCGCAAATTCTCCAGCTAATACCTTTAATAATGCTGCGGGAATGCTTGTCCATTTTTACAAGAGTACCATCTTCATTTAAAATTGTTTCACGTGCAAAATTCATTTTCAACCATACACGTTCATGCAAATAATAGAGTACTATTTTTGTAAATACTTCAATTCCACCAATCTTTAAGGCTGTAGAGATGTCTCCTGTAAACAACCATGAGAGGAAAATTGTATCCAAAGTACCAATTACTCTCCAAGTTATGCCTTTGATAATACTGCGGTGATGTTGCTCTTTCATGAAAAAATGTTTTGCTGTTAGTGAATTTGTTTGTTTCTGAATGCAATATTAGTAAAAACCTATTAAAACGATAGGAATTCAAGAATATTTTTATAGAAAAAAGAATATTCTCACTTCGTAAAATTATTTTTATTTCATATATTTATTAACTATTAATATATTAAACATTAAATTACATTTTATTTAATAATAAATCTTCAACCAAAAAAGGAAGTAATAGTAATACCATCTTTGGAATATTAAAAAGCAAAGCTAAAGGACGAACAACAATACACTGCCTGCACATAGCCCTGTTCATTGTATGAAAGCCGGCTTTAAATGAAGAAAACGAGATTGTTATATTCCATTAACCTGTAGTTAATCCAGCAAAAATCATCGCCGTAATGTAAACAGAAGACAACAAAAAACACATAAGCCCCAACTTTAAACCGAACGAAAATCCCTTTTTTCCTGTGTTCATAAGACCACTAAATGTGAACGCATAATAAACCATAAATACAGTCATAAAAATTGTTATCGAATAACTAGCCGATCCAGTAATTAAATATTTAAAAAGAGAAAAAATATTGATGAGGACAAGGAGGACATTTAATTGTGCAGCCAAATATGTGTTGATGAGGATATGTTCCCAAAAATTATATTTATTTTTTCGGAAGACGAGCCAAGTGATTCCCCCAGCTAATGGTATCATTAAAAAAATAAAAATAGCCTGATAATGTGACAAAAACGAAGTATGAGGCGAGCCTTGTCCTAAATGTTGTTGCAGCTCCTGCATATAAATGCGGATGCGGCTTACGATTAGTACACAAATAGCAGACATTATAAGAACATAACTTAAAGGTCGGTAGTATCTAACTCGGCGACCATCTAGGTATTCATCTAATGCCAGGGCAGGTCGCTTTATAAGTTGATAAAAAGTATAAGGGAATCCTTTGTCTACATGAAAAACAGAATGAGGTATGTCGTGCAAAAAATACAAGGCATTTATTCGGTGCGTGTTAGTCGCCTGGCCACATTGCGGACAAAAGTTGCCATCAACTACACTATTACAGTTTTTGCATTCAAGAGTAGACATAATCAAAAATAAGGGGTAATGATGAATTTTCACAGAGATTTGAGAATCGAAATTGAAATCAATTCAATTTATAAAAAAAATAAAATAAAGCACGGTAAGCCACAATTACAATAGATACTTTAAGGATCAGAATAGTGACAAAACGTAATAGTTATAGCTACATTTAAAACACAAATAAATGGCCTTCATAAAATATGGGTCGCTGTTGCACAACCCTGATTTTATAAAAAACACACCCTAAAATCGCGTATAGCGGATATAGGACAAAAGAAATCTGCAATTGGGAATGTTGCTTTTTTCCTATTAAAATTCGGATAAAAAATTATTTCCCCAGTAGTTGGTGTTCTTCACCAACCATTGTAATGCGTAAATATATACACGGGAATTTATTAATTTCCGCCCCGACTCGGAAGGCAGGTGTTTTTCACCTGCAAGTGATCAATAGAGAAGGTATTGGTGAAGAATGCGCCGCTGTCGGCTGGTTAGGTTTTTTGCAAAATAATGTGAATTGTAAAGAAATAAAGTAACGAAAAAGAAAGTAACAATAATAGTAATGCCCTCTTTGAAATATTAAAAAACAAAGCTAAAGGACGTTATAAATTGGGCTATTAATAAAACATCAGTCCACAGCGGTGGACAATCATCAACTTCGGTTATCGGCTGACACAGCTCTTTGTAAAAAAATCATTACTTACTTAGTTGAAAAAATCTTCAACAAAATTTACGCATATTTTACAGTTCATCAAGAACCCAAAACAACAATCAAAGCATAAATAATCCCCGGCAAAGAACCTAGGAAAAAGATGCCTGCAAAACCAAACAGCACATAGCCAAGCACAGTTAGCAAAACCGAAATCCAAAACCGGTTATTGGTATCTCCTTCGTGCAGGTAAACAGCTAAAGGTGGGATGAAAAGCGACAACAAAACCAATAACAATGTATTGGTAGAAGCATCGCCCCCAGCCTTCTTTGCTTCCTTATATTCTTTGATCGCCTTTTTCATTTCCTTAAACCTGCTTTTCTTTTCCTTCTTTGATAAGGCATTAAACTCCTTCAACGCATCTTTAATGGATGGCTTCGACATTTCGTTCGAAAGGTTACAAGGGGAGTTTTCAACTTTATCCTTTACAACAAACGCAGCAAAGGATAACTCTGAAGGGGCAAGTAAAAGCACCATCAATAAAGTAAATAATAGTTTCTTGATCATAACGATAATATTTAAAAACCAATTAAACAGCCGTTCTTCAATCACTTTTTTAAAATGTAAAAAAGATGAAAGTCAAATGTAAAGAATCTGCGAAAGTTCAAAAAAGATAGTGGGTATAAGTGTATAACTTTTGAAATAATTTTTGAAAAGCACATAAAAAACTACCCGACCAACGATTGATACCAATCAAAAAACTGCCGGCCAACCGCGGAATAATTAAACCTACTAGCAGTACCATCAGCAATTTCTCTTCTATTAAAAGTTGAAAAATTATCCATCATAAACACTAACTTCTCGCTGAGACCAACTACATTGTCATCCTCCACAAAAAGTCCCGTTTTATTTTCTGTAATCAATTCCCGTGTAACTTCCAGATCTGTAACTACAACAGGAAGTCCTGCCGCATTTGCTTCTATAATAACACAACCAAAGGTTTCATAACGGGTAAAGAATACAAAAATATCGCTCTGTTGAATTATTTCAGCAACTTCTTCATAATTCCTTTGGTTCCATATTACCACATGATCTTGCAATTGTAAAACCGCAATCATTTCCCTTATTTTATCGGGCATGGGACCAACAAGGTTCAATATAAAGTTTGGATTTCTTTTTCTTACAATTGCAAGGGCATTGATCATTCCTTCCACATTCTTTTGGTGAACCATGTTAGAGACATGAACGAATGTTAACTGCTGATTGGGTTGCCGTTCTTGGTAACCAAACAATCCAATATCTACAACATTAGGAATGACAACGCTTTGCTTACTGACCTTGAGTTTAGTATCAATAGCTTTTTTAAGGTAGTTAGAAACAGCATGAAATGATTTGGCTTTGCTAAAGACAAAGGCAACCATTCTATTGAAAAACCAATTGGCTTTTTCCAGTCGTCCATCTACATAATAAGTTGATTGCTCTGAAATGACATAAGGAATGCCTAAAGAGATTCTCGCTATAAAACCCATCATCAAATTCTTTTGCAGGACATACAAATGAATGAGGGAAATCGGTTCGCTTTGATGCAGGGCTTTTGTCTTTGCATAACACAGATAGATGTAGCGAAAAAAAGAAAAAATGCGATCAAGCCAGGCTACCTTGGCGATAGATGGATAATAAATATAGATTTCCTTCAAGTTTCCTTTGTCAACGATTATTTCTTCTACTTTACTTACAGAACCATCTTTTACAGGAAATACAACAGTGACCTGCGTAAATTCAGAGATAGCATCCATGTGCCGCTGGATAAAATCTCCGCTTAGCTTATCCATTCTGCATGGATACCAACCTGGAAATACTACTATGTGCATCAATTACTACTTGAAGATGAATTGAAGAAAGAAGTGTACGTTCGTAACTTAAAAGTATCTGATGAAAAAATATCGCTGAATCCGCTGCCTGTTATTTTGAAAAACAAATACAAAGAAACACAAAATGAAGTAGTGTAGCCCAAAGTACTTACAAATGCAGCCCCTGCTATACCAAAAGGTTTTATTAAAAACAAATCGCCTATAACTACCACTACCAAACCAATGCTTGTGCTAATGACATTATAGAATGGTTTATTCTTACCCCCAAAATAAGCAGCCATTATGGTGTGCATGGATAAAAATAAAATGCCTGGAATCAGAATAATAAATGGCAGGTACATTTCATCAAAAGTGCCCCCATATATCCATACAAATAAGGGATGACTTACAAAATAGGACACCATGAATATGAATAAATACAGAACGCAAAACAAGTTCAACATTTGCAAAATAAATTTCACCAATTTGGGGTTGTTTTCTTTGGCAGAATGAGGATAAACCGTACTAGAAATAATGCTTGGAAAGATGAGCAGGAACTGACCCATTTTAGAAGCCTGAACATAATTGCCCAATGATTTGGCAGAGCACCACGCCTCTACAAACAAGTAATCAATCCGGTAGATAAGGTAATATGCAATGTTAGCAGATAATGCTATAAATGCAAATCGAAACAGTTTTTTGTATTCGTCGGAATTGGGATATTGCAAACCCTGAATGGGTGCACAATTTTTGAGGTAAATGAAAGCAAGCCCTACACCTTGAATGATAAACTGGATAAAATAAATGTACAAAAACTGGTGCTTATTTAAACCCCAATAACCCTTTGCAAAAAATGGTATCAGAATAATAATGCAAATGTTTACTATGCTCATATAAATATTGGGCATAGCAAAATTGTGCCGGGCATAAAACAAGGAAGTGAAAAAATTAGTCATGGAAATACCTAACGTGTAGGCTGCACCCGCTACCAACAAGAAAATGTAATCTGAACTAATGTAGTTGTTGTAAATTAAAAAACCGGTACATAGCATACTGAAAAAACTAACAAGCAATGGCCATGTTAATGAAAACAAAGCGAGTTTGCTATGCGAAATTTGTTTGCTTGCCGAAAAGTAAGTGACGCTAGAATCAAGGCTTAGTCCACCTATCAATAATACAAGGTAAAAGTTGTTGGATATAAAATAAATCCATCCGCTTTGAGATGCTTCGTATATTCTTACTATACAAATGTTTAATAATAGGGTGGTTGCAAAATAAATTCCTCTCCACAGAAAACTATCCATCAATGCTTTTCGCATTTGTCAAAAGTATGGAAAAAAGCTACTAGGCATCCTTGCGGTTTAGCTTATCATCAATAATTGTTGGCATTTAAATTATATGCTAGCCAAATGGAATAACGCGTTTATTAGGCTTACTTTTGGCGTTTTACCCTTATGAATGGCAAGAGGAAGTTTAAGTTGATATTAATTCTGGGCATGCTTTCCGCAATCGGCCCCTTCTCAATAGACATGTATTTGGCGGGGTTTCCTTCGATAGCCAATGATTTGCATACAACTATCTCAAAGGTGGCTTTATCCTTATCTAGCTTTTTTATTGGCATCTCTATCGGACAAATATTCTATGGTCCGCTGCTGGACCGATATGGCCGCAAAAAGCCTCTTTATGTAGGATTGACTATTTACTTTATTGCTTCGATTGGCTGCATGCTTGCAAAATCCGGAGACGCATTAATTTGGCTTCGGTTTTTACAAGCACTTGGCAGTTGTGCGGGCATGGTTGCATCCCGGGCAATGGTTAGAGATCTTTTTCCAGTAGAAGACAATGCAAAGGTGTTTTCACTATTAATGTTGGTAGTAGGTGTATCTCCTATCATAGCACCAACGCTAGGAGGTTTTCTGACTTCAGAATATAACTGGAGGTATGTATTTGCCGTATTAAGCATTATGTCTGCGCTTGTGCTTATTGCAACCCATTTTTTCTTACCCGAAAGCAGAAAGCCTGATATGAACGTTTCGTTGAAACCAAAAGACATCGTTGCAGGATTTATTACCGTTGCAAAAGTTCCACAATTTTATACCTACGCCTGTGCAGGTGCTATAGCCGCAGCAGGATTGTACAGCTATATAGCTGGATCGCCTCAGGTTTTTATGCAGCTGTTTCATGTAACCGAAAAACAATACGGATTGATTTTCGCAACCATTGCAGGCGGATTAATCACCTGTAGCCAATTTAACAGCTTACTATTGAGAAAATATGCAAGCGAAAAAATAATACTGGTTGCACAATCCATTCAACTACTGGCAGGAATTGCACTTGTATTAGGTTCGATAATGAACTGGTACGATGTGTACGCCACTATTGGGCTTTGTTTTTGCTTTCTTTGTTGCCAGGGATTTATATTCCCCAATACGGCAGCGCTTTCTATGGCCCCTTTTAGTAAAAATGCAGGAACTGCATCTGCATTGTTAGGAAGTATCCAATTAGGAATTGGAGCGACAACAAGTGCCATCGTAAGCTATT
>JANMZN010000209.1:0-3589 GCA_031383285.1 Segetibacter sp. | reverse complement strand
GTTTTGCTTCATACACTTATACAGTACATACAAGGCACAAGCCGTTGTCGAACTTTTGTACTCGCGGTTTCTCCTTCTCAGAGCTTGGCAGCTGCGCAAAGGGAACCTACGATATGTAAAAGATAAACGCAAAAGGTTAGGTTAGGAATAGATGCTTAGAATATAGCAGGGTCTCATACTTGCACATATAGGGCTTTGTTATGAAGACCCAACTAAGACGAAAACTTAGTTGGGCATCAGCCACCCTTGTTAGCGGCAGTTAAACTCGCTCTTGAATTTCTCCAATGTATTCAGGGATGCTAATTTTTTCAACATAATTCATCGCCAATTCGTCGGACCCAAATTGACAAACTTTCTCTTCGAACAAGCTTGTATTGAAATCGATAAAGTCGTAGAAGATTTTTAAAGGGGGGTCTTGTTTATTTATTTTTAGCGTTTCGCTGAACCAACTATATAGGCAATCAAATATTTTTTCAGTTTCATTAGAATGGACTTTTATATCAAAGCCATTGATATCCGAAATAGCTTTCATGTAATCATATTTAGTCGCCTCTAATATTAAAAATTGTTTCTTGTCCAAATTTGGTATCCCACTGTTCCTAAGACCGTAATCAATTCCAAGTTCGAATGGCATATTCATTCTTGCAAATTCCTTAGCCTTTTTGGATTTGACAATTGATAAATCATGAATACTATATTTACAGGATTTTATTATCTGTGTTATTTTTTGCAGCCTGACCTGACCGCCATCAGAAACTTCCAAAGAAAGTCTCGGGGATAATCCGTTCCTTACAATAACATACAAAATAGGCTTTAATATGTCATCAATATATAATTTATCAAATGGGCAGTTTATAAAACATTGTTTTCGAAACTCATCTAATGCTTTTTGTCTTTTGGTGGATTTGGGTCATTTCCGTATGAATTTCGATTTTGTATCATTCCGTTTCCTTTATGAATATATAATTCTGTCTTTTCACTTTTACTTATCTCTCGACCGTATGCCACAGCTTTATCTTTTGTCTCAAAAATTTTAGAAGCTCTTTCTGCTCCTGATTTTTTAACTGCCCACCCTGAGGAAGATGGTACCACATGATTTGATTTCTTTGCCATGTCTTTAATTTTGAAGTGAAGTTACAAAATTTTCGGGTTTTCGAATTGCCGCTAACGAACAGTCTATGAAAAAACCACCGTCATCAAACAAATATACACATTGGTATTTATTTAAAAAGCGAAGTCTGAGTTTTCCTTCATACATCAATTCTATACATACAAGGCACAAGCCGTAGTCGAACTTTTGTACTCGCAGTTTCTCCTACTCAGTGCCTGGCAGCTGCGCAAAGGGAACCTGCAATATGTAAAAGATAAATGCAAAAGGTTAGAGCAGGTTCATTTGCTAACACACAGTGCTTATGAAAAGGATAACATGCTTAGAACATAGCAGGGTCTTTTACTTGCACAAATAGGGCTATGCTTTAAAGAACTCGCTAAGACGAATAGATTACCCTGCCGCTGTTGTGTGTTCATCATCAACAGCTCTTTGTTTATCTGAGTTAGCAGGTGAGGAACACCTTCAAAAGCGGAAATAGTAAAGCCGCTAAATATTTAGCGGCTTTATGAAATTGTTGCTTTTAAGTTTTATTGAAAAAAGTGTTGTTATTGTTGCGGATAAAATATTTACTATGGCAGCACCTTGTCTAACAAAACAGTCAGGTTTTTGGTGACACCGGTTTCTAGATTTAATTCTATAGTCTGCGGGATATAACCGGCCTTTGTGATAATGAATGTGTGCGCACCTCCTGTGATTTGTGCAAATTCGAAACGGCCATCTGAGTCGGTTACTTTTTTGTAAACCCCATCGGTGGTGTCGATGGTAGTGCCTTCTAATGGCAAATCTGTTTCTTTGTCTTTTACGTAACCCTGTAGCTTGGTTGACTTTTCGCCACCTACTAGTTTTACTCCTGTTTCCCAAACAAACTTTGGATAGTTTATAGGATCGTCGGCAAATACAAGTTTTCCGTTATCGCATATTTTAACTATGTCGGCATAAGCAAGATTGTTGGCTTCTATTTTAGTAATGGTAGCTCCTTTTTTGGTTTGTTCTGCTACCGGTTTTTGCATGTATACCGTTTTGTATTCTTCTACCAATACTCTAAAAGCGTCTATAAAACTATCTGGCATATAGTTTTTAAGTGCTTCTTGGTTTTCCGGTAGTTCCAAAAATTTCAAGCTATTTTGTACGATGTTTAGACCTGCTTCACCGTTGCCTGCTGCTGCTTTTGCATAATAGTTAAACCCTGCTGCTTCTATTTTGGCTTTCATAGTGGTAGGGTCGTTTTCAAATGCTTGCTCGATGTACGATTTGAGAAACCTTACTTCTACAAGGCACCGGTCTAGTTTTTCTTTGACCTTGCCGCCTAGTATTTCTGTGACGGAGTCTCGGCTTTGAAAATCCGGTAAACTTTGGGCATTGGTAAGCTTTTGCTGTACAGATGCAATGTACTGTGGTGTGTACACTTTGAAGCGGCTTGCAAAATTGGCTAACAATGCAGCGCAATTTGAAATGACGTTTGCTCCACCTGAGTAGAGCTCTTGCTGGGTACAGGTATAAGCTGCTTTTACTTCTAGATTTGGCATGTTGTATAATTTTTTATTTACATAAAGAAAGATAAGATTTTCGAAAACATAAAAAAATACTATATTTATTTATCCACAGATTTTTCCACATACGTGTTAGTAATGAGGAACTAACAGGAGGTAATAAAAATGATAGTGGTGCATGGGGTGTAGGCAGATGGGGTAATGGTGAAGGCAGAAATGGATTTGGAGAAGGTAGAAATGGATTTTGAGTGGACAGAAATAGATTTTGAGAAGGCAGAAATAGATTTTGAGTAGACAGAAATGAAATTTGAGTGGGCAGAAATGGATTTTGAGTGGGCAGAAATGGATTTTGAGAAGGCGGAAATGGATTATGAGAAGGCAGAAATAGATTTTGAGAAGGCAGAAACTGATTTTGAGAAGGCGGAAGGTACAAAATGGCGTAAAAAGGCGGTTTTATGGTAAAAATGGTGACAAAAGGGCGGGGTATGGGGGGTGTGAATGAATGGTGAGTTGTGAATGATCGTGGAGGAAGGGTAGTGGGTGGGATCCCTCCTTCGTCGGGATGACAATGCAGAGGGGATGACAATGCAGAGGGGATGATAATGGGGAGGAGGTGACAATGGGGAGGAGGTGACAATGGGGAGGTGTTGATGACAATGAGGGGAGGGGTGAATTATTAATAATAAATGACCATTGAGGAAGTTTTAAAATGATATTTTTGTAATAGAAGCTGACAACTGGAAATCGCTTCGGCCAGTTACATGTCACGTAAGTTTTATGTTATGAAGGGGGTAAGCGGCCTTCCGGCTTTTAGTCATTTTTTGTGAATGATGCCCCTGCTTCGGTGGGGGTTTTTTTATTGTGAATGGTGAATGGGGAATTTTGAACGATCATTGAGGAAGTGTGGTGGGTGGGATCCCTCCTTCGTCGGGATGACAATTCAAAGGGGTTGACAATGGGGAGGTTACATCTTCGTCGGGATGACAAT
>JANMZN010000179.1:0-1968 GCA_031383285.1 Segetibacter sp. | reverse complement strand
TGCTCGTGATAGTACAAGTTCTCCAATGAAATTTTGTCGTATCCTGTCATTTTACTTTTATACTTTTATTGAGTCTTGTTAGTAGAAAAATAAATCCAATTCCTGAAATGATAAAGTATAGGAAAGCCATATACAAAGCGCCTTCTGAATAGGTAGAATAAAACAGCAATCGCATTAAAACATAACTGATGCCGAAATAAAAATACAACAGCGTTATTACAAGGAAATAGAAAGACTTTTCTTTGAAAGCTATTGCGTACTGAATAGCCGATATTCCACACAACAAAAGAAACCAAAGAAAGTAAACATTTCCAAAATGAAACATGCCTGCTATAGTAGAGATAAAGAGAAGGTGTGCACCAAAGTTTTTGTAGGTAATGTAAAAATGTTTCTTAACGTTTTTGGCTTGTGACAAATAGGCAATTGCCATAAATAAAACGCCAAGTGACAATCCGGTATAAATAATATTTTCATTACTAAAGTCATTTCTTTTTAGCATATGCAATGGAGTAATGGTAATGCCGACCCATGCAGCAAAATTTACCACAGCCATGCTCAGCACACCAAGATGATCAAAGTAATAGGCCGACACCAAAAGGATAAGCATTGGAATGAAAGTTGCCATCCCCCATCTGTTTCCAAATAGGTTGAATTGGAATTGCAGATAACTAAAAAAGATAAGCATCAGCATACAACCGAATAGTAAAATATAATCTTGCAAAGCGGAACTAGAAGTTGTTTTGCTAAAAGTAAAAGGAGGAGATTTTTTTAGGCAATATGAGAAACAGATAACCATAGCTATCCCTATACTTATTACTATTGCGAGGTGACCGATTCTGTCAATATTTTTATAGATGATAATTCCTAGGCCGGTTGTCAGCAACAAAATACCGCAGTACATCAACGTTTTTAGCTCCCACAAAAGTGAAATGGGCCTGACCGCTTCTGCACTAGAAATTCCTGCTAATTGTTCATCAGTTATCAAATCATCTTTGTTCAGCTTTTCAAAAGATGCAATGTCAATCATGTGCAGGATTATTTTTTAGATATGCATTAATTCTGACCTTTACATTTTCTCTCACGTCCATATAGAAAAGATTGAAATCTACAATGTGGTAGTTATTTAAATTCCCTTTGCTTTCATCCAATTTATCAGGAAGATCTACCCATAAAGTATTACTTTTTATATCAACTACAGCAGTAAGTGATTTTGGGTACAGTACATTAAAATCTTTCATAACCATTCCCTTGTGAAATGCTATGCCTGACGCTTCTCCGGATGTAGTCCAGGTAACGGGATTTACGCATAAAGAGTTCTCATTTTCATTTTGAATCATCTTGTCGGATTTGCCGTTTCTGTAACTTCTCCAACCCACTATGCAACCTGTTTGTGCCGGAGCATTTCCTATTGGAATAGCATCAAAATCATCTTTTTTTATTGGCCATCCTACTATGTATGCGCATACCAATTGTTTTCGCAATGGTTTATTGTCAAAAAATTCTTTTAGTAGCCTTATGGCATGAAGCGATCCCTGACTGTGAGCTGCAATAACAATTGGCCTATCATGATTGTGGTGCGCTAGGTAATATTCAAACGCCGTTTTCACATCGCTGTAAGCCAAATCAAAGGCATCCTGAGATTGTGGACTTCGTGTCATGAAAAAGGCTTTCAGATGTGCTTGTCTATATCTTGGTGCATATACTTTACAACTGCCATTAAAAATAGATGCCTGAAATAAAATGGGCCTACTATCAGTTTGGTAATTTAGTTCCTTGTTATTGAGGTTTGCACTCCAACCTGCTGATAAGTCTTTTGTAAATGTGGTTGGGTGAATGTAGAATACATCCACAGCAGAATCCCTTTTTTCGCTTTTTAAAAAAGATGGGATACTGTCCGCCATATCTTTCTTCAATGGATGAGCTGCCCAAAAGTAAAGGTTACTATAGTCGGGTTCTGAAGGTGCCGCT
>JANMZN010000141.1:0-15566 GCA_031383285.1 Segetibacter sp. | reverse complement strand
ATATATGATACTGCCAACATAACCTTATTTAAACAGCTAGTCCCCGATTCAGTTTTCGATCCGGCATTCGGTCAGGATAGAAAGTTGAAATTATTTGCCATAGGCAAAATTGAACAAGAGCAAAAAGAATCCTATTTGGTTACTTTGGCTAAGAGCAAATCCAAATCAGCTGTTTTTTTAACTGTATTCGACAAAGGGAATTTTATGACCAACCTTCCTTTACTTGTCAGCGACCAAGACGATATTGTTAATGTAGTTTCCATCGACAAGAAACTATCTGTTGCAATCAATAAAGAATGGACTTCGAATAATAATTTTTATTACAACCGGATCATATATGCTTACAACAATGTAGGCGTATTTACAACCGTGTTAACCGAAACCAACGAAGACCGAACAAGTGCAAAAAACATTGTCAATCCACTCGATACTTTTCCAAAGAAAAATAAGTATAGTGCAGACTACGCCATGGGGAAAAATAATTTTTTATACTTACGTGATGGAAATATTCCAAACGAGTATCAGTTTTACGTCTATTTCGAAAATGAAAATGAAGGACAACCTTGTTCCGGCGAATTAAAAGGAAGGTTTATGTTGACTTCTGACAAAGAAGGCACTTTTTCTGGAACAGGAGAACCATGCGTACTTAATTTTAGTTTTAATGGAAATGAAGTGTTGGCAAAAGAAACTGGCACCTGCGGAAACTATAGAGGAATCAAATGTTTTTTCAATCATTCTTTCACAAAAAGAAAGGATCCAAAACCCTTATTAAAAAAGAAATAAGTCGGCAACTTTATTTTTTTAGTGTATTTCATTAGCTTGCGCCTCTTCTAACGATAATACTAAAAGTAAAACTATTGCCATATAAAAATAGTTAACATGCTGAATTAGGTGTATAAGGCAACTAAAACAAAACAATGCCTCCATGCGTTTATAAAGCAATTTTTTGATGTAAATCATAAATATGAACTTTAGAAATTACTCAGTTCCTTATGCGGCAGATGACCGCTATGCAAAACGTGTAGCCTATTTTTCGATGGAATATGCGCTACACCAGCCTTTAAAAATTTATAGCGGTGGCCTAGGTTTTCTTGCAGGCTCGCACCTGAGAAGTGCTTTTGAACTCAAGCAAAATCTAATTGGAATAGGCATTTTGTGGAAGTATGGATACTACGACCAATCCAGAAACCAGGATCAAAGCCTGAACCCAATTTGGATGGAAAAAAACTACAGTTACCTTGAAGATACAGGTATCAAATACCAGATTGTAATTCATGGAGCATCCATTTGGGTAAAAGCATATTACCTTCCTCCTACCGTTTTCAATAGTGCACCGCTGTTTTTGTTGTCTACAGACATGCCGGAGAATGATCATATGTCTCATACTATTTGCCATAAACTGTATGATGCCAATGTATCTACCAAATTAGCGCAGTGTATTTTATTAGGGGTAGGTGGAGCAAAGTTGATCGATGAGTTGAACTTCAATGCTGAGAAATACCATTTCAACGAAGCACATGCGGTATCCGCAGCATTTTACCTATACAACAAATACAGAAACCTAAAGCAAGTTCAGGATCACATCGTATTTACCACGCATACGCCGGAAGAAGCGGGTAATGAGAAACACGACATTTACCAGTGTAACAATATGAGCTTCTTCTGTGGACTATCATTGGATGAAGTAAGGTCAATCACAGGTATAGAAGGTGATGTTTTCAATCATTCATTAGCTGCATTGCGCTTTGCAAAAATTGCTAATGGAGTTTCAAAATTACATGGAGAAGTTAGTCGGGAAATGTGGAAGAGTTACAAAGACATTTGCCCAATAATCTCCATCACCAATGCTCAAAACTGGAAGTACTGGGCAGACAAACAACTATACAACTACCGCGAACAAGGAAATGATGTTTTGTTTGATGATAGAAAAAAACACCTTAAGAAAAGAGCATTTGATATTGTAGCTGACCAAACGGGTAAAATATTTGACGCCAACATTTTAACCATTGTGTGGGCAAGAAGGTTTGCCGCTTATAAAAGGCCGGATTTGATCACCAGAGACATGGAACGCTTTAAGAAATTGTTGAGCAGCACAAAATATCCCGTTCAGATTATCTGGGCCGGTAAGCCTTACCCGTTAGATTATCCTGCAATTACTGACTTCAACAATCTTATTCACCTAAGCAAGGAACACAAAAATGTAGCGGTGGTAATAGGATATGAATTAGCGTTGAGCAAAAGGATGAAGCAGGCAGCAGATATATGGCTAAACAATCCGCGAGTACCTAGAGAAGCCTCAGGAACAAGTGGTATGACTGCTTGTATGAATGGTGCAGTAAACCTAAGTACAGATGATGGATGGATACCCGAATTTGTAAACCACGGCAACAATGGTTTTGTTGTTCCACAAGCTGATTATCATAATCTGAAAATCCAGGAACAGGATGATCATGACCTGACCAAGTTATATGAAATTTTAGAAACTCAGGTATTACCAATTTACTATGACAAACCTGATACCTGGCGCCAGATTACCAAAAACGGCATGAGAGATGTTCGCTTTCAATTTGACAGCAATAGAATGGCACATGAATATTATGAGATGATTTATAAGTATTAACACGCTGAATTGAAATATAAAAAAGCCTGCATGTAAATGCGGGCTTTTTAAATAAACTTATCCAACAAATGAAGAGAATGTAAAAACTACCCTCTGTCATTCCGATTACGCCGAGGCGGAGAGCCCCCCTGGTAAATGCAAGAAACTCCTTAATAGTCTGCTGCGCGGTTAATACAATTACGTTAGAATAATGTGCCGAAGTGTCAAATAGAGGAGACCAAGTGCCACCACTAAAAATCACTTTAGCTATACCGTTGAATAAAAAACAATACAGGATTTCGCATAATTATTCAAAAGGCAGAATTCCAATAGCTCCAATATTATCCACTCATAATTATTCCCCCAATAATCTGTCCTAAATAATTACTTTTATCGCAAAATCATTCCATAATGAAGAAGTTATTAAGTATTGCCTTACTCTTTCCGCTCTTATCAATTGCACAAAAAAAACAAATAACGTTTGACGACATTTATAAAACCGGAACTTTTAGAGCAGAGTCTGTTCCTGGTTTTCAAAGTATGAACGATGGTAAATATTATATGGAAGCATATAGCAACGGCATTCTGAAAAAACTATTTGTTACTGGAGAAACTGTTGATACTATTCTAAAAGCTCAAGATGTAAAGGACGAAAGCCAAACACAGATCCCAATAAACGATATAGAATGGAATACAGATGAAAAGAAAGTATTGATATTTACTGACAAAGAATCCATTTACAGAAGAAGCAACAAGTCAATCGTTTACTCTTATAATTTGGAAACAAAAAAAACGATGAAAGTTGATGATGAAAAAATATTGCACCCTACTTATTCTCCGGACGGTTGCAAGGTAGCGTTTGTAAAAAACAACAACCTTTATCTAAAAGACCTGCTAAGTAATAAGACTACACAAATATCCAACGATGGTGAATGGAATAAAGTGATTAATGGCAACTGCGATTGGGTTTATGAAGAAGAGTTTGGCTTTACAAAAGCATTTCAATGGAGCAAAAATGGCAATTACATCGCCTACTACAAATTCAATGAATCAAAGGTTCCGGAGTATTCTATGACCATGTTTAAAGATTTGTATCCAAATGAATATTCCTATAAATATCCAAAGGCGGGAGAGGTCAATTCAATCATAGAAATTCACATTTTTAATGTAGCGAACGGAAAAGACATACTAGCCGACATTGGAAGAGAAACGGACATTTACATACCAAGAATAAAATGGACAGAAGATGACACGAAACTAGGCATTGCATGGCTCAACAGACTGCAAAACCAATTGAAATGGTTATCAGCAGATGCCAATACAGGTGCCACCAATACAATTTATGATGAAACCAACAAATGTTATGTAGAAGTAGAAGATGAATTGAAATTTCTAAAAGATGGCAAACACTTTATTACATGTAGTGAAAAAGATGGCTTTAAACAACTCTATTTATTCAAATTAGATGGTACACAGGTTGCACAATTAACTACTGGCAATTATGATATAGATGCAATACATGGTATCAACGAAAATGCAAAAACGATTTATTATACCGCTGCATATCCAACGCCTATGCAGCGCCAACTTTTTCAGGTGAGCTACGTTGGAAAAAAAACAGCTCCTAAGTTGCTCACTAAAGGACCCGGGCTTCACAAGATCAACATGAACAACGACTATAGTTATTTTGTTGACAACTATTCAACTATTAATAAGCCACCAATAATTGCTATTTATGACTTTCAGGGAAAACTTATAAAAACACTAAAAGACAATCAGAAATTAATCAATAAAATGAACGAGTATGCCATTGGCAACGTTGAATTAATACAAATCCCAAACACCAAAGGCGACACATTGAATGGATGGATGTTGAAACCAGCTGATTTCGATAGCAGTAAAAAATATCCAGTACTATTTTGCAATTATGGTGGACCTGGCAGCCAACAAGTGGCAGACAAATGGGGTGCAGTAACTTTTTGGCACCAATACCTCGCTCAGAACGGCTACGTCATAGCTTGTGTAGATAATACAGGTACCGGTTTCAGAGGCGAAGCATTTAAAAAGAAGACCTATCTCCAACTTGGAAAATATGAAATAGAAGACCAGATAGATGCTGCAAAATATCTTGGTACGCTACCCTATGTTGATAAGTCAAGAATAGGGCATTGGGGCTGGAGTTATGGAGGCTTTATGAGTAGCCTTGCAATTACCAAAGGTGCAGACGTTTACAAAATGGCTATTGCGGTAGCACCAGTTACTAACTGGAGGTATTATGACAATATTTACACTGAAAGATTTATGCGAACACCTCAGGAAAATGCTAAAGGTTATGATGAAAATTCTCCTTTAAATTTTACAAAAAAGATAAAAGGTAAGTTCTTAATTCTTCATGGGACTGGTGATGACAATGTTCATTTTCAAAATTCAGTAATGATGGTTGAAAAAATGATTCAGAACAATATTGATTTTGAAAGTGGATATTATCCAAATAAAGCGCATGGAATAAGTGGAGGAAACACAACTTACCACATTTATAAAAAGATGACCGACTTCATTTTTAAAAACTTGTAAAGAATTTATAAATAGTTTAAAGAACCAGCTTCCTTCAGGGCTGGTTTTTTATTGCCATTTTTGTTTCAAAAACTAAGAAATAAAAAAAGGGCCAGGATAGAAATCCAGCCCTGTTTTAATCCAATATTCTATGAAAAACCAATTATATAGACTTGACCGGAGATCATTAAGTTGCAAGTCAGGAAAATATCTGATGAACTATTTTATTGATTAATCGTTTTTTAGTCAGGGAGTTTCGTATGCGAAAGCCATTTTCAATCTACTTTTACATTTAACCATCATTCAATGCCTAACAAAATTGTAATTGCAATAACTGGAGCCAGTGGATCTATTTATCCAAAACTGCTAATAGAAAAATTATTACAATTGAAGGATCAATGGGAAGATCTGAGCGTAGTGATGAGCAACAATGCAAAAGATATCTGGCAAACTGAATTAGGCAACACTTCATATCTTGATTATCCCATTAAGTTTTATGATAAAAATGATTTCTCAGCCCCATTTGCTTCCGGTTCTGCGCGATACAATATAATGATCGTTAGCCCATGCAGCATGGGAACATTGTCTAGAATGGCAAACGGAATTAGCGACGACCTTATGACCCGGGCAGCAGATGTTATCTTAAAAGAAAGAAGAAAACTCATCCTAATGGTCAGAGAAACTCCCTACAACCTGATTCACATCAAAAATATGGAGGCCATAACACTGGCAGGCGGTATTATTTGTCCTGCAACGCCTTCATTTTATAGCCAACCCAAAACCATAGAAGACGTTGCCTCTACTGTTGTAGATCGCATCATCGATCTATCCGGTCTCAATATTAATGCCTATAGGTGGGGGTCATAATTTGTTCATCCAATTTTTTTACATTTTCTAAATGGATAGGCAATCTGCTAATACTCCATCTCAATAAAGCACTTTTTTTAGAAATTATCTAATAATATATCAAAATAATTGAATCATTAATCTTTTTTTAAGTTTTTTCAGCTTTCTGTTTAAAAATTTTTATCCATAGCTTTGCTTTTTTTATCTCATTAAACGATTGCTATTATGTCATTCCCCACAACAGAAAAAATTCTGGTGCATGGTATTGCTGAATCAACTCATATTCACTACCAGCACACACCCGAAGATCTTGTTCAACAAACATTGGATCGTCATCAAGGAGAGTTAAACAACACCGGAGCATTGGTCATCAATACCGGAGAGTTTACAGGTAGAAGCCCTGCCGACAAATTCATCGTAAAAGATGACCTTACTGCAGACAGTATTCATTGGAACAATTTCAACATTCCCATTGAAGAAAAGTACTTTACGCAACTGAAAAAGAAATTGCTTAATTATTTGTCTTCCAAAGAAGAAGTATGGGTAAGAGATTGTTATGCATGTGCACATCCTGAGTATCGGTTGAACATCAGGGTAATCAATGAAAATCCATGGAGCAATCTTTTTGCACACAATATGTTCTTACGTCCTACTGAATATGAATTGGACGAATTTGAACCCGAGTGGACCATCATACAAGCGCCAGGTTTTAAAGCTGATGCTGCTGTTGACGGAACAAGGCAACATAATTTTGCCATTGTTTCCTTTACTGAAAAAACGATCATTATTGGTGGTACAGGCTATACAGGAGAAATGAAAAAAGGTATTTTCACCATACTTAATTATGTATTGCCATTTGAAAAGCAGGTATTAAGTATGCACTGCAGTGCAAATGTGGGCAAAGATGGAGACACAGCCGTTTTCTTTGGTTTGAGTGGTACAGGAAAAACGACCCTAAGTGCCGACCCTAACCGCAAACTAATTGGAGATGACGAACATGGATGGACAGAAGATTCCATTTTCAACTTTGAAGGTGGATGTTATGCCAAGGTGATAGACCTGAGTGCAGAAAAAGAGCCCGAGATTTTTAATGCTATCAGACCGGGAGCATTGGTTGAGAATACAACTTTTATTGATGGAACAAACAGCATCGACTTTGCCAGCAAAAAAATTACTGAAAATACAAGGGTAAGTTATCCGCTTGATTTTATCAGCAATGCATTAGAACCATCTATTGCAGGGCTACCAAAAAACATTTTCTTCCTAACAGCTGACGCAGCAGGTGTTTTTCCGCCTATTAGCAGGCTAACACCAGCGCAGGCAATGTACCAATTCATCAGTGGATATACCGCCAAGGTTGCAGGTACTGAAGCCGGTGTTTTGGAACCAAAGTCAACTTTCAGTGCTTGTTTTGGAGCTCCATTTCTTCCATTGCACCCAGGTCAGTATGCTGAAATGCTAGGTAAAAAAATGAAAGAATCCAATGTAAATGTTTGGTTGATTAATACAGGATGGAGCGGTGGCGCTTATGGTGTAGGTAGCCGCATTAAGCTTGCTTATACCAGAGCAATGATTACAGCAGCATTGAATGGTCAACTAGAAACAGTAAACTATGAGCTGCACCCAATGTTTGGCTTCAGTATGCCAACCCGATGCCTTGGTGTGCCTTCAGAAATTTTAAACCCAAGAAATACATGGGACGACAAACATGGGTACGATGCCAAAGCAAAAGACCTTGCTATACAGTTTGTCAACAACTTTAAAAAATATGCCGAAGGTGTAACAGAGGAAATACTTTCAGCTGCTCCTAAATTTTGATTTAAAATAGGTTCAAACAAAAAACTCCACTTGTAGAAAGGTGGAGTTTTTTTTATTCTAACTAATTATTCAGGATTGCAATCCGATTTTCCGTTTTCTACCAACCACCAAATAAAGGATGGGGCCAATAACCGGAACTGAAATAATTAATAACAGCCAAACCATCTTTAGAGGGGAACTTATAAATTTCTCCTTTAGCAAATCAATTAGCGCCCACAACAATAGAACGCTGACAATTAGAAAAATTGGCCAGAAAATAAATCCAAAACCCGGCAGTACAAAATCCATTTATACTATAATTTTCATTTAAAACAAACCAAATAACTGCGCATCTATTTTATTGATGATCTCACCCATATCTTCTTCTTTCTCAGCAAACTTATTTTTATCTACATCAATAATGAGTAAGGGACCTTCTCGGTAGCCGGCTATCCATTTGTTATAATATTCATTGAGCTTTTTAAGGTAATCTAGGCGAATATTTTCTTCGTACTCTCTTCCCCGCTTTTGAATTTGCCCAACCAATGTTGGTACAGAAGCCTGTAGATAAATTAATAAATCAGGAGGCTTTACCATGGACTTTAGCGTCTGGAAAAAAAGATAATAATTATCAAAATCTCTTTTGCTCATCAAACCCATATCGTGCAAGTTGGGGGCAAAAATATTGGCATCTTCATAAATAGTTCTGTCCTGAATAATTGTTTCTGTACCACGTTCTATTTCCAACAGTTGATTCAACCGACTGTTTAGAAAATAAATCTGAAGGTTAAAACTCCATCGGGGCATATCTTCATAAAAATCGTTCAGGTATGGATTGTTGGCTACATCCTCAAATTGAGGTATCCATTTATAATGTTTTGCAAGTGCTTCAGTCAAAGTGGTTTTGCCTGCGCCAATATTGCCCGCAATCGCTATGTGCTTAGGTTTTGGTGATTTTGCCATCTGGAATTTTTCCGGAGTTTTGCTTGTGAGTTGTCTAAAATAATAGTTTTTTGTGAATAGGCTAAAAGTATTTTAAACCGATAGCCTCACGAACAATATCCATGGTGGCTTTTGCACTTTTTCCCGCCTTTTCTGCCCCCTTTTCCATCACTTGTTTCAAATAGGCTTCGTTGGCCAATAACCCATCAACTTTTTCTCGGATTGGGCTGATGAACTGAACCATATCCTCTGCCAACTGCTTTTTCATATCTCCGTATCGAATGGTGCAATTATTGAAGTCCGACTCAAATTTATTAATTACTTCTTCAGTAGATACCAACCTCATTAGCAGAAAAATATTTTCTATAAAATCAGGCTTCGTTGAATGCTGCTCAGTTGGACCGCCATCCGTTTTTGCCTTCATTACTTTTTTCCGAATGATATCATCGCTATCAGCCAGGTACAAAGTGGCCATTTGATTTTCGCTTTTGCTCATCTTTCCGGTTCCGTCTAAGCTTGGCACCTTTATCAACTGATCATCGTAATTAAACGCTTTCGGTTCAGGAAATACGTCTCCATACCTGTGATTAAACCTATTTACAAAATTCCGGGCCATCTCCAGGTGTTGTTCTTGGTCTTTACCAACAGGAACATAAGTTGCACGATGAATAATGATGTCTGCAGTTTGTAGCACAGGATAGGTTAACAATCCCGCGTTTACATTTTCAGGATTTTGTCTAACCTTGTCTTTAAAAGTAGTTGTTTTTTCCAGCTCACCTTTATAAGCCATCATATTCAGGTATAAATACAGTTCGCTTGTTTCATACAAATGACTTTGGCAATAAAATGCTGCTTTTTCAGGATCTACCCGGCATGCAATGTTTTCAGCAAGCACTCTCATTACATTTGCTTTTAGTTCTTTGGTATCAGGATGAGTGGTAAGAGAATGCAAGTCTGCTACCATAAAGAAGCATTCAAATTCATCCTGCAAACGCACATAATTTCGGATTGCACCAAAATAATTGCCAAGGTGCAAATAACCTGTGGGCCTGATCCCACTCATCACAATTGGTTTATTTCCTGTCATAAGTATGGCGAAGATAATAAGTCCACATACAAAAGGGAAAAGGGAAAAATAATTTCAAAAAGAGAAAGAGAAACTAAACATATATTTGGGTATCTCGTAACAAAAAAAATCATCATTTACTATTTATTTTTTATAGTACTAATTCCCAACTTTTACGTTCATGATCAAACTGGAATATTTTTCTAAAGAAGATTTTACACAACTAATGGAATGGATAGACAGTGAACACCTGATGATCAATTGGGCAGGTTCATTGTTTAAATACCCTTTAACTGAGGACAGCCTTGACTGGTATATTGAAGAAACCAACAATTTGGATTCGTCAGACGTTTTCATATACAAAGCGGTCAGTTCAATAAATGGTGAAACAGTTGGTCATATTTCTTTGGGAAGTGTGAGTAAGAAAAATAATTCAGGCCGTATCAGTAGGGTACTTATTGGAAATACTACGGAAAGAGGAAAAGGTGCTTGTTGCGGAATGATCAATGCCGTTTTAAAAATAGCTTTTGAGGACTTGAAGCTGCATCGCGTAAGCCTGGGTGTGTACGATTTTAATCATGCTGCAATCAGATGTTATGAAAAATGTGGTTTTGTAAAGGAAGGATTGATGAGAGATGTACTTAAATATGATGATGGAAGTTATTGGAGTCTTTGGGAAATGAGTATTTTAGAAGAAGAATGGCGGCTTTTGCATCATAAGAAAGGTTAAATGAAAACTTTATTAATGTGCTGTTGCCATTTTATTTTCCTCCATTCTGTTGTTATTTATTTGCGATAATAATAGTTATAATTTAAATTATTTCTCATGAACATTCGAACTGCCAAAGTTGGCGATATAGCGGCCATGCACGAAATTAGGGTTGCTGTAAAAGAAAATGTGCTAAATAATCCAGCATTGGTTACGGAGGCTGACTACATCTATTTTCTTACCAATCATGGAAAAGGCTGGGTTTGTGAAATAGAAAATGTAATTCGAGGTTTTGCCATTATCGATATTGACGACAATAATATCTGGGCGTTGTTTGTTCATCCAGACTTTGATAAAAGAGGCATTGGCAGGGCATTACATGACACTATGCTGAAATGGTTTTTTGGTCAAAACAAGCAGACCATATGGTTGTCAACGGCCCCCGCCTCGAGAGCTGAGCAGTTTTACACAAAAGCAGGTTGGGAACCTACCGGGCTCACCAAAAGCGGAGAAATAAGGTTTGAAATGTCTCAAATGGCATGGAATAATGCGGAGAATGGTCGTATTTGAGAAAACTTTACAGATAATCTGTCTTTATTAGAAAGCGGCTATTGTACCTTTGCACCATGAAATCGGCAAAGAACATTCGTCATCTTTCATTTGATGAACTGGTACAGTATTTCGAACAATTAGGTGAAAAGAAGTTCAGGGCCAAACAGGTGTATGAATGGCTTTGGCAAAAACACGCTCATACTTTTGAAGCCATGAGCAACCTTAGCAAAGAACTAAGAATAAAGTTAAATGAACATTTTTCTTTGCCTGCCTTACAAGTGGAAACCACACAGTATAGTGCAGATGGTACTGTAAAAAGCAGGTTCAAAACAGTTGATGGCAACTTGGTAGAAGGTGTGCTCATTCCAGCAGATGAAAGACAAACAGCTTGCGTTTCTTCTCAAATTGGGTGCAGCCTTAGCTGCAAATTCTGCGCTACAGGTTATATGGACCGCAAACGCAACCTCGATTTTGATGAAATCTATGATGAAGTCGTTTTGATCAATCAGCAGGCAAACAGGGTTTATAATAAAAAACTTAGCAACATAGTATTCATGGGCATGGGTGAACCACTGCTCAATTATAAAAATGTACTGAGAGCTATTGAAAAAATCACTTCCCCTGAAGGTTTGGGAATGAGTGCTAGAAGAATTACCGTTTCAACTGCAGGCGTTGCCAAACAAATAATGCAATTGGGCGATGATAAAGTAAGATTCAACCTGGCACTCAGTCTTCATGCAGCTACAGATATCAAGCGAAATGAAATCATGCCCATCAATGAGTCCAACAACATCAAAGCATTGATTGAAGCACTCAATTATTTTTATAAAGAAACCGGTAACGAAATTACTCTAGAATATATTCTGTTCAAAGGCTTTAACGACAGCTTAAAAGATGCAGATGAGTTGATTAAAGTCTATAGACAAGTACCTGCAGACCTGGTAAACATAATAGAATACAATACAATAGATGCTGCTGATTTTAGCAAGCCGGATGAGGAAACCGTTGAGAAATTCATTAACCATTTATCAAAAGCAAGGGTAAATGCAAGACTTAGAAGAAGCAGGGGAAAAGATATAGATGCTGCTTGTGGTCAATTGGCAAATAAAAATACGGTAATTAGTCAGGATTAGTCAACAATTTTTGGCATTAGCTGTTTGAAATCAATTTGCTATTCAGGTTTTTAATTTTACTTTGTAATCTTATTTTTTAATCATTATAACTATTAATTTGGAAAAGAGCTTTAAATGGTCCAATGAGAGTGAGCCTCACAAATTGCGGACAAAAGAAATCATTGCGGAGCACCCGGAAATCAGAAAACTGATAGGTCGTAATCCTTATACAATTTTTGTTATCCTACTTTGTGTTGGTGTACAAGTTACAGGTGCTTTATTACTAAAAGACGCTCCTTGGTGGATGGTTTTTGTAGGTGCTTACTTTGTAGGTGCATTTGCTTGTCATACCCTGTTCGTTTGTATTCACGAATGCGCACACAACCTGTTGTTCAAAAAAAGAATATTGAATACATGGTCTGGCATCCTGGCCAATTTGCCATTGGTTTTCCCTAGTTCAGTTTCGTTTCAGAAATATCATATCAAGCACCACTCATTTCAAGGAGTAGAAGAATTGGATGCTGACATGCCCTTTAAATGGGAAGCAAAGTTGATAGACAATTCTAGCATAGGCAAAGCTATGTGGTTGTTGTTTTATCCAATATTTCAATTGCTAAGACCCATCCGTTTAACCAAAGAAATAGACATTTGGGATCGTTATACAGTCATTAACTGGATTGTTCAGATTCTGTTTATTGGGGCCGTCATTTATTTTTTAGGCGCAAAAAGCACAGTGTTTTTGGTGGCAGGATTTTTCTTTTCGGTGGGATTACATCCTTTAGGAGCCCGTTGGGTTCAGGAACATTATCTTACACATGGTGACCAGGAAACCAAAAGCTATTACGGTCCTTTAAATACTGTAAACCTGAACGTTGGATACCATAATGAACACCACGATTTCCCTTCTATATCTTGGGATAAATTGCCTAAAGTGAGAAAGATAGCCAGCAATTATTATGACACTTTGGGTTATCATACGTCTTACACAGGTTTGCTCTTCCGCTTTTTGTTTGATAAGAAATTATCCATTTATTCAAGGGTTGCCAGAGCCAACCGTGGCAAATTGAAAGTAACAAAAGAACATGTTATTCCTGCTGCACAAATGATAGTGGGTGAGCCAATAGCAGAAGTGAATGCCTGATATTGAGCATTCATCTCACAATAAAAAAGGAACGGCTATGAAACCGTTCCTTTTTTTATTACCACAAAACTTCTTTCAAATAATAGCAGTGCTAGATGTTTGATATTGAGGCGTAATGGACAAAAAGAATGGTTTTTTTGAGATGTTTTGTTCAAGTGGACAAAAAGAATGGTCTTTAATTTAATAGATTGTATTAGGCATAAAAGTGAATATGTAATTTTATCCTATCAAGCAAAACGGGAGTAGCTCTGCTGGAGAGCAACCTGCCAGGGATAACTTGTGAACGATAAAAATCAAAAATGAGAGCTTCTTTATCAGAGGCTCTTTTATATTTTTATAGTTCTCTATACCTTAAAAAACTCATCTATGAACTTTTGTTTTCTTGCTAATGATAAGCCATTATGATTACGAAGCTTATTCTTTAAATCTGCAAAATGACCATCAATTGCATTAGTTGTATTGGGTATATTTAGTTCCATATTATCGTACCAAGTAAACAAGTATGGAAGGTTGGTTTTAAGGCTTCTGTATGCACTTCTTAGTTTTTTGTGTACATACCTTTTTTTGCCTGCAGCATCTGTTTTTCGTTCATTTAAAAACGCCTCCCATTTGTTATACCAAAGCTGTAACCCACCTGTAAAACTTTCTTTGTCAGTAAGAACCAAAAGCAACGTAAGCTTCCACAACTATTTGCTGGCTTGCATTTTAGGCTTCTTAGTCAAATATCTCCTCACTATTGCCACCTGATGAAAGTTGCACATTTGCACAGGTATATCTTTCTCAAAAAGTTGGAACAGTCCCTTGCGCCCATCGCAAATGATAGACTGTATTTTAATGCCCCTGCGAGCTATTTCTTCTATGCCTTCCAAGTATAATTGGTTGGTTTCCTGCTTCACGTATTTCTTCAATAATATTTGACCCGTAATGGCATCTTTAAAAACCATAACACCAAACTTTCTTCCAAAATAAGTTGTATCAATCAGTACGTTCACAAGTGCTGGGAAATTGGTTTCTCGATTTGTTTTAATGCTGTCTATTTTGCGTTGAATGGTTTTTATGGAACAACCATATTTTACAGAAAGTTGAGCATATGTTTGTTTGCCCTTGGTATATTCCTCCCAAATTATGAGAGCATTTGAAGAGGACTCTTTACGAAACAGTTTACCACAAACTGCACATTTATAGCGTTGAACTCCTTGAACCTTACCATATTTTAAGGTAATTTTTGAACCACAATAAAAGCACTTTTTTTATTCATTTTTTCATTTGCTTCAAAGCTAATACCATAAAGCATTACAGAGAAATTGACCATTCTTTTTGTCCATTAACCCGATATTGATTTAGGAAAACAAAATAATATTAGAAATTATAACCAAAGCTTAAATAACCGCCAATACCAGTTTCTCCTTCAATAAACACCGGCATTATACCACCCCTGAAACTAAAGCCCCCACGAATTGGTTGGCTTCTGTAACCCAACAATAAGGATGTCATAAACAAGGTCTTTCTTTGGTTGTCAACATTATCAACAGTAAAAAAACCATCGTTATATATGTCTTCGTTTATTAAAATCATTGTTTCACTCAATCCAATTTCGAAAAAACGACCTCTGGATTTGTCTCCCAAAAGGTAATTAACTCCAACCGGTATTGTTGTAAACTTAAAATCATTGGTGAAGCTATAACCGAGCCCTATCCTATATCCAAATCCGCCGGTTTCTTTGGTTAACCTTCGGTCATAGTTTGCGGAAAGTACGATACCGGGGCCACCCAATTCTGCAAAGAATAACTGAGGCGGCCTATCGGTAATCACTTTCTTCTTACTTTCCTTTTTCAAAAAAACAGTGTCTTGCTGCGCAAACAATGCTACCGAAGCTGCAAAGCAAGCAATAGACATAAATAATTTTTTCATTTCAAATACTTTTTTCGTGTGACACAAGCAATGATTATTGTGCTGCGCCATTAACGCTTTTCTTCAATAAGTAACCCGCTAGTTTACAAAAAAGTGACTAAAAATTATTTTATTTTTAGTCACTTTTCGGTAGTTGGCTACATTATAAAAATAGGTTACTGATACTGTATGTAAATAGGTTTTGGCGTAAACTGCAACAATTCTTCAGGAGAATAAAACTGTGCTTGTCCGCCTTTCTTGATATCGTTTTTGTAAAATAATTTGAAACCAGTGTATTGTACAGGCTCACGGTAAACGTATAAGATGTAAGAAGACTTTTTCAATATTTTATCTCCCCA
>JANMZN010000132.1:0-27635 GCA_031383285.1 Segetibacter sp. | reverse complement strand
CCCAATACAGCCTGTAAAACCTCGGGGGCAGATAAGGGAGTAGGTACTTCAATTACTTGATTTAAAAAGGCGGGTTGCTCCGTAAATCCCCATGCGGAAGTCTCAAACACCGCTGAGGTTTGGGATATTTTACCAACTACGGTTTCTATCCGTAATATGGCTTCATGTAGGTTTTTAATTCTGTCTCCCAAATTGCCGCCTATAATCAAATAAACTGTATTCATTAAAATTTAGTCTTTTACGATGGTCAAATGTCTTTATTTTGTGTCCTTAATCGTATAACAAAATGGGTAGTTTCTTTAAAATATTCTTTGCATCATTGCTTTCAATGATCGTTTTTGCTGTAGCCACCTTTGTTTTCTTCATCGTCATTCTAGCTTCACTAAAGTCGTCTGACAAACCAAATATAGGTGCAAATGGTATTTTATTGCTCGATTTGAGCCAGCAATATAAGGAGCAAGATGAAAATGATCCTTTCAATATGCTTACCGGCAACACAAATGACAATGTTCCGGGATTGTTTCATGTAGTCCTTCTGATCAAGCATGCAAAAATCGACAGTGCTATCAAAGGCATTTATATAAAATGTGAAGACAATAACAATGGCTTTGCTGCAAGCGAAGAATTACGCAACGCCTTATTAGACTTTAAACAAAGCAAGAAATTTGTAATTGCCTTTGGTGATATGATTACACAAAAAGCTTATTTCATTGCAACTGCAGCTGATAAAGTGTATTGCAACCCTCAAGGAATGGTTGATTGGCGTGGATTTTCAACTACTTTAATGTTTATTAAAGGTACATTGGACAAGTTGGAAATACAGCCACAGATATTCTATGCAGGCAAATTTAAAAGTGCGACCGAACCACTTAGGGCTACACAAATGTCAGATGCCAACAGGCTACAGACTTCCATTTACATGAATGATATGTACAGCGAATTACTTTTGGCTGCATCAAAAAAGACCGGTTTGGATACAGCGATGCTTCATATTTTGGCGAATACCGGTGCTATTCAATCAGCTAATCAGGCAGCACAGTATAAACTAATAGATGGTGTAAAGTACGATGACGAAGTAAAGAATGAAATGGCAAGCCTTTTAAAAGTAAGTGCTAGTAAAAAATTCAATTTTGTTCCATTGGGAAAATATGCAAAAGCTGTGGAAAGCTTAGGGAGTGGTACAGATCGGATAGCCATTATATATGCTGATGGAGAGATAATGGATGGAAAGAATAAAAGAGGCGAAACGGTTGGTTCGGATGAAACAAGGTTGTTGATTAGAAATGCCCGACTTAATGATGATATTAAGGCCATTGTATTTAGGGTAAATTCTCCTGGAGGAAGTTCATTGGCCAGCGAAGAAATATGGAGAGAAATAATGCTCGCTAAAGCAGCTAAACCTTTAGTTGTTAGTTTTGGCGATGTTGCCGCATCAGGCGGATATTATATTTCTTGTGGTGCAGACAGCATTTTTGCTGAGCCAACTACCATTACAGGATCTATCGGGGTGTTTGGTATTATTCCAAATTTCAAACAGTTCTTCAACAACAAAATGGGAGTTACATTTGATGGCGTTAAAACAGGTCCATATGCTGATATGCCTTCTGTGAATCGTCCTTTGAATGCAGCAGAAAGTTTGTTTGTTCAACAATCCATAGATACGATATACCATGTTTTCAAAAGCAGGGTATCAGAAGGCAGAAAGTTATCAATGGAAGTAGTAGATAGCATTGCCCAGGGACGGGTTTGGACAGGAAAAAGGGCACTGGAAATTGGGTTGGTTGACCGGCTTGGCAATATGAAGGATGCCATAGATTGTGCGGCAAGAATGGCTAAAATAAAGGATTACCGGTTAAAGGAATATCCTGAGAATAAAGGATTTTTACAGTCGCTCGTCAATAATTTCTCTAATGAAATAAAAGCCAAAGCCATTAGCGAAGAAATAGGAGTAGAGCAATACAAGTTGTTGAAACAAATAAAAAATGTGAAGGCAATGACGGGTGTGCCCCAGACCAGGTTGCCTTTCGAGATTGATATAAGGTAGTAAAAGAAATATTGATTTTTGATTACCTAAATAATGAAACACTAGATGAAATATAACCAGTTTACTGCTTTATGGGCCATTTCAAAGGCAAGCTTACATGCCATTATGAGAAGTCCATCAGCAGTGGTTTTCAGTTTTGCTTTTCCCTTAATATTTATTTTGGTATTCGGATTTATTGGCGGAAGTGGCAAAATGGCTTTTAATATTGCCATTTCTAAAAATTCGGATACAGTCAATCCTATTTATGAAGCATTAAAGAATGTGCCCGGGATAAATGTGGTCAACAAAAGTGATCTGGAACTTAAAGAAGACCTTGAAAAAGGAAGACTAACCGCTATTCTTAATATCCAGAAACACAGCAACGCCTTGCCTCCATTCACGGTTGATTTAAAAAGCTCCGAATCGGTCAATCCTCAAAACCTGCAGGTATTAAAGTCAATCATTAATGCCATCATTAGCGGCATCAACAAAAAGCTATATCCACAAGCACCAACAGTTGCCACTATTAGTGAGGACATTCAAAAAATACCCGGCAGAACTTACCGAACCATTGACTTTATTTTGCCCGGACAATTGGGATTTTCGTTGCTAAGTGCAGGTATTTTTGGTGTAGCATTTTTGTTTTTTAACCTGCGCCAAACATTGGTTTTAAAACGCTTTTATGCTACACCAATCCAGCGGGGCTATATCATTTTAGGTGAAGGACTAAGCAGGGTTATCTTTCAACTATCTACAGCAGTAATTATCATTGCAATCGGTCACTTTGCATTTAAATACACTTTGGTCAATGGTTTTGAAACTTTTTTTGAAATAATGGTGCTGAGTTTTTTCTCTTTATTGGTATTTATGGGGTTCGGATTTATCGTAAGTGGAATAGCAAAAAATGAAAGTACGATTCCGCCATTGGCCAACATTTTCACCTTACCTCAATTCCTTTTAGCCGGCACGTTCTTCCCAATTGATGTTTTCCCGACATGGTTGCAACCTTTGTGTAGAATATTGCCTTTGACACATTTTAATAATGCCATGAGGAAAATAGCATTTGAAGGTGCGCATTTATCTGATTGTCTTCCTCAGCTAGGCGTTCTTGCTATTTGGGGTGTTGTAGGATACGGAATAGCCATTAAAGTTTTCAAATGGGAATAATATGAGAGCAATCAAATTAGGATTGATAAGCATTGTTATTTTATTCATAGTCATTACCGGTATTTCGCTTTTGATGCCTTCCAGAATAATTATTTCACGTGCTATAGATATTAATGCTCCCTACGATTCTGTATATGAAAATGTGGCGGAATTGAGCAACTGGAAAAAATGGTATCCGGTCAACGACACTGCAACATTTATGGTGTCAGCCATTCATACAGGCGAAGGCGCTACAGTAAAAATTGACAAGGCTACTATTCTCATAAAAAAAATAACCCCAAACAAAATAGAAGGACTATGGATAGAAGGGGCTACCCAGGATTTTCTTCCGGCTGAATTTAATTTTTTGTCTGGTGATGGATCGTCTCATGTAACAGTACAATGGCAGTTTATTCACAATGTAAAATGGTACCCCTGGGAGAAATTTGCCTCCATCGTTTCTAATAGTTCAATAGGTACTTTTATGGAGCAATCTCTTGAAAATTTGAAAGAAACAACTGAAACAACCAAATAAACATTGTCCTTTTCTGAGAAGCTGTTTTTCATTCTAAATCCCCTATTTAAAAAAGGTTCAAACCCGGAATTCATAGGTTTTTTGAATCTCCCGGATATTTATTAATTATCATATTCCGGACTTAAAAATATTTTTACCACATGCAACGGCAGCTTTTGGTAGCGTGTCAACTTTCTGAATATAACAAATGATTGATCATCTCCAACTGATAAAGGATTGTAAAAAAGGGAAGCCTGCTGCCCAAAAAGAGCTTTATCAATTGTTTGCACCTCAAATGTTGGGAGTATGTTTTAGATATACAAAAAGTGTGGAAGATGCAGAAGATGTACTACAGGAAGGTTTTGTAAGAGTATTTAAATTTCTGGATCAATATAAAGGGGAAGGTGAACTAGGTGCATGGATCAGGCGCATTATGGTAAACACTGCGCTCAATTACTTGAAAAGAAGTCGGAAATACCAGCAGGATTTGGTATTTGATACAACTGAGTTGATTGTAGTAACCACTGAAAATCCGGAGATAAGGCTACAAGCCAAGGAGTTGGCTGAATTAATAAGGCAACTGCCGACTGGTTACCAAACCATCTTCAATTTGTATGCTGTTGAAGGCTACAGCCATACAGAAATAGGACAATTACTTGGAATTAGTGATGGTACTTCCCGGTCTCAGTATATGAGAGCAAGACAACTGCTGAGTACCTGGTTAACCAATTCGGCGGGAAATAAAAACAAGACGTATGCAAGCAAATGATTTTGAAAATAAAATAAAATCCCAGCTGGATGAGTTTACGCTTGTTCCGAAGGAAGAGGTTTGGGATTTGGTTGCTGCAAGAATAGCCAAAGAAGAGAAAAGGAGAGGAGTGATTTTTTGGTTTTTTCTCCTTTCCATTTTAGCTATAGGAGTGGCAGCATGGACTAGTATTGGCTTCAATAAAAAAGTGGTTTATGTTTCTTCTGAAACGTCTACCTTAATAAATATTGAACCTAAGCCAAAAACAATTGAACCTGAACTAACTGGCGATAATAAAATTGTGCAAACTCCTGAAAAGTTTCATGAAAGATCTAAAATTGATATTGAAGAAAAAACACTACCAATCAAAGCAGCAGAAAAAGCGAGCTTTGCTATAAACAAGGCTAATCCAATCCTTATGAACAAACTCGATGTTTCGTTGGCCAAAGATGATCATTATCCAATCCCCTCAAAACCATTTTCGAATAATGAAGCATTAGAGAATGCTTTAAAATTTGATATAAAACCTGAAAATCAAGCATTCGTACAGGAACAAGGAATGCTACATTTAAAAAAGCAAACGACCATAACGAGTGAACCAAAAGATTCTTCATCAAATGTAAATCCTGTAGCCAAAGAAGCCTTGAAAAAACAATTGCTTTCAAATGCTAATTCAAAGAATAAAAGTGAACAGGCTAAAACCTCAAAAAATGGGTGGAAAACAGGATTTACAGCTTTTGCAGGTATCTCAAACAATCAACCCGGCCTCCATTTAATTAACAAACAAGCGGATAGCTATGAAGCACAAGTTAATACTACGGGTGGTCAAAGTTCTACTATTCCAAAACTGACCTACATGCCTGCAGTCTCTTTTGGTGTTGGCGTATTTGCAATAAAAAAACTGAGCAATAAAATGACCTTTTCAATTGGAGGTGATTATCATTTCTACCAGGCAAATTCAAAAGTTGGCTCCAAATACAATGGTATTTTGAATGCTATTAGACCTACATCATTAAACCAATCTATTGTAACCGAATACTACAGCTTTGGAAATACTAATCGCTTTTCAAACAAGTACCATTTGGTTGAAATGCCTATTCAACTTTCCTTTAGATTAAATAAGCAAAAGAAAACTCCTGTTGCAATTACCACATCTCTTATCCCAGGCTATCTTTTTGGTTCTTCTGCATTATATGCCAATGCAAATTCCAACGCCTATTATGTAGAAAAGGAACAGTTTCGACAGTTTCAATTATTTGCAGCAGTTGGATTAATGTTCTCTGTCAAAAAAGCATTCGATAGCCGGTTAAGCATTGGTCCGGTTTTTCAGTACAACCTTACCAATATGACCAAAGGAGATTTACAAAGCGATCAGCATTTACTTTTTGGAGGTATAAAAACAAACTTTATTCTAAAATAATTTAAACCAATTATCATGATCAAGCTCACTAAAATCTTGCTTTTATTATTGATAAGCACTTTCATTTTGCAAAGTTGCCTGAAAGACACCAATACACAGACGTATACCATTTATGTTCCTGTATATAAATCACCGGCTGAGGTAAGGGCAAACATTAAAACGGCTGCTCCTCAGCCAATCGTACATCCCGGAAAAATATTCATCAGAGGCAATTTCATCTTCCTAAACGAAGTTGACAAAGGTGTACACATCATTGACAATACAAACCCCAATTTGCCTATTAACAAGCACTTTATTCCTATACCCGGCAACCTGGATGTAGCAGTAAAAGGCAATACCCTATATGTTGACTTGTATCGGGATCTTGTGGCAATTGACATTACAAATCCGGCCTCAGTTAATGTTGAAAAAATTATTGATAAAGTATTTCCAACTAGAATTTACAACAATGGTTTTTTCCCTGATAGCACAATGGTAGTGGTTGATTGGGTGAAGAAAGATACTACTTCACAATTTTTTCCAAGTAGCAGAGGTATTGCAAATGCTTTTGAGGCCCAGAATAGTGGAGGTATTAATACAATATCCGTTCAGCCTGCCGGAGTTGGAGGTTCAATGGCAAGGTTTACATTAATGGGCAATTACTTGTACACCGTAACCGACAGAGAATTGAATGTCTTTAATATTGCCCAACCAAACAATCCTCTTTATTCAAATATGGTGCCTGTAGGTTGGAGGATAGAAACCATTTTCCCATTTAAGAACAACTTATTTATCGGCTCCCAAACTGGAATGTTTATTTTTAATACCATAGATCCGGCTCACCCGTCTATGGTATCTCAATTCTCACACTTAACTTCTTGCGATCCTGTAATTGCCGATGATGATTTTGCATATGTCACTTTAAGAACAGGCACCACTTGCGCAGGAACCATTAATCAATTGGATATTTTGAACATTCAAAATTTGCAAACGCCAATACTAGTAAAGTCATATGCTTTAACCAATCCCCATGGACTGTCGAAAGCTGGTAATACGCTATTCATTTGTGATGGTTCCGGAGGCTTAAAAGTTTTTGATGCAACCGACAAAAACAATTTACAGCTTTTGAAAACTGTTTCCGGCATTAATACTTACGACATTATTACTATCAACAATATAGCTATTGTAGTAGCCACAGATGGTTTGTATCAATATGATATTTCACAACCTGCCAACCTTAAACTAAAAAGCAAAATCGGTTACTAAACCAAATAAATTAAGAGATATGAAAAATATTTTGGTGGGAGCTTTTATGCTTTTCATAAATACTATAAATGCTCAAAAAACTGATCCTGCAATTAGTTTTAGTTCTATTAATCAAGCCGGATTGCTTACCGGTCAATATGGCGAAGCATTAACCTTGCAATCGGTAAATGGGATCAGAAAAGACAAATGGTTTGCCGGCCTGGGAGCAGGGATAGATTTTTATGCACAACGCAGCATTCCTTTATTTGTAAGGGTACAATACGAATTTTCTTCAAAGCCCAATCGTCCGTTTGTTTATGCAGATGCAGGTGCAAATTTTAGATGGCTTAATCAGGAGAATGTTTACAAAACTGATTACGAATATAACCCCGGATTATATTATGCATTTGGAATTGGATATAAATTAAAGGCGTTTACAAATGCAGGATTTCTGATAAGTGCAGGGTATAGCTACAAGCAAATGTCGGAAACTGTACCCGCCTATTGGTTAAGTGCATGGCCCGTACAAGAACAAAACATGATCAAGTATAATTATCAGTTTCGGCGAATAGAAATAAAGCTTGGGCTACAACTATAATCGATTCTGTTTTATGAAATGTAGGTTTCGTTTTATTCCTGCGTATTTGCTTCTTTTTATTGAAGAATTTTTAAAAACCTGTTTGAAGCTTTTTTCTGTCAGTTCTTCCCAATCTTCGGTTGAAAAATTCAATACTTGAGGAATTGGAGCAAACTGTGTTTCGTTGTGGGGTTTGCTGAACCTATTCCATGGGCAAACATCCTGACAAACATCGCAGCCAAACATCCAATTGTCAAACTTTCCGTTTAATTGCTGGGGCAATAAAGCATCTTTTAATTCAATGGTAAAATAGCTGATGCATTTACTGCCGTCAACTACTTTATTATCCAGTATAGCATCGGTAGGGCATGCGTCAATACATTTACGGCAACTGCCGCAATAATCTTTGGCAAAAGGATCATCATATACCAATGCCACATCAACGATGAGTGTCGCTATAAAAAAGAAAGATCCTGCTTGCTTATGAAGGAGATTTCCATTTTTGCCTACCCAACCAAGACCACTTTTTACAGCCCAAGCCCTTTCAAGCACCGGTGCACTGTCCACAAAGCCACGTCCGTTGACTTCTCCAATTTCAGCTTTCATCATGGCTAGCAATTGCTTTAGCTTACTTCTGATTACTTCATGGTAATCATTTCCATAGGCATATTTTGCAATTTGAGGAGCATTTGGTTGTTGATGTTGGTCTGGAAAGTAATTCATCATCAAGGTAATGACACTTTTGGCTCCGGGAACCAATAGGGTAGGGTCAGTTCGCATTTCAAAATGGTTCTCCATATACTTCATTTCTCCATGCATTCCTTTGGTTAACCAATCCTCCAACCTGCGGGAATCCTGCTCTAGTTTTTCTGCACGAGCTATGCCACAGTAATCAAATCCTAATGACTGAACAACATTTTTTACCCATATTGTATTTTTCTCTATCAAAAAAACGATTATTTATATACTTTGTTCTAATATTGAATTGTGAAAATGTAAAGGTGCAAATATTAAACAGTAATTGCTAGATGAAACTGTAAACTATGAGAAAAATATTTAAATGGATAATTTCATTGGTCTTGGTTTTTGTTGGTGGATTAGCTATTGCTCAGCAAAACCGCCCAAAGTTTGGTGATATTAAGCCAAATGACTTTTTGCCAACTGCCTATGCCGTAGATAGTAGTGCAAATGGAGTTGTCCTATTTGACATTGGTTCTACTGAATATGAAGGTTCCAACAACGGATGGTTTGATGTGGTTTCCAAGCGCCATACAAGGATCAGGCTCCTAAATAGAAACTCCTTTGACATGGCAACTTATTCTATACCGCTTTATTCATCAGGTAGTGTTGAAGAAAGAATAGAAAGTCTGGATGCCGTAACATACAATCTAGAAAACGGAAAAATTGTTACTTATAAACTGGATAAAAATTCTATTTTCAAAGACCGTTATAGTAAATATTTAATTCTCAAAAAGTTTACCCTTCCCAACTTGCAGGAAGGCAGTATTATAGAAATAAAGTACCGATTGGTTTCACCTTATGCCCGTTTTATTACCCCATGGGTTTTTCAAGGTCCTTATCCTGTAATTAGAAGTGAGTACTCCGCACGAATTCCAACATTGTTTGATTTCGTAGTTCTAAATCAAGGGTTCATACCATACCAAGTAAACACTTTGATTAGCGAAAAGGCCACTTATAATATCATTGTCCCCGGTGCTGTAGGAGAAAGAAGCGAAGTTGCTCGCTATGACGGCACAGATAAAATATACAATTGGGTGATGGAAAACATTCCTTCCATAAAAAGAGAAAATTATATTACTACATTGGATAATTATATTTCAAAGATTTCCTTTGCATTGGCAAATATTAATAATCCAAATGGTGGCCCACGAACTGAAATAATGGGCAATTGGAATAAGATTAGTCTAAACCTAATGAAAGATGAAGATTTTGGAGATGGACTATTAAAGAACAACGGATGGATGAAAGATGAATTGAAAACAGTAACTGCCGGAACTACTACTCAACTAGAAGCTGCTAAAAAAATATTCAATTACGTAAGAGACAACATTACTTGTTCCGATCACAGTGCTAAATACTTATCGGGACCCATTAAAAAAGCACTAGAGACAAAACAAGGAAATGTAGCAGACATCAACTTGTTGCTTACAGCATTGATGCTGAAGCAAGGAATTGAAGCACACCCTGTTTTATTAAGTACAAGAGATCATGGAAATGCATGGGCAGATTATCCTATGCTGGATAAATTTAATTATGTAATTACACAGATAAAAATAGATGACAGAGAATACTTGTTGGATGCATCTGAAAGTAGGATAGGGTTTGGCAATTTGCCCCTTGACTGTTACAATGGTTATGCAAGGGTAATCAATCCGGAAATGCCAAAGCTAATTGATTTAAGTGCGGATTCTATTAAGGAGAGTAAGCTAACTACTATGTTTATCATCAATGGAGAAAAGGGCAAAATGGAAGGTAGTTGTACTGAAAGTTCAGGAAATGTTTCTTCGCAAATATTGAGAGAAAAATTGATGAAAACTAGCATTAGTGATTTTTTCAAAGAAGTGAAGAAATCCTTTTCATTTGATATGGAACTAAAAAATACTACGGTTGATTCTCTTAAAAATTATGAACAACCGGTTGTTGTAAAGTATGATTTTTCATTCGACCTAGAAGATGATATTTTATATATCAATCCGATGCTGGCAGATGCATATAAAGACAACATTTTTAATGCTGCTGAAAGAAATTTTCCAGTGGAAATGCCATATGCAATCAATGAAAATTTTGTGCTGCGAATGGAAATTCCTACAGGATATGCTGTGGAAGAATTGCCAAAATCGACTCGAGTAAAATTCAATGAAAATGAAGGAATATTTGAGTACATTGTTGCTAAAGATGCTACGGCCATTCAATTCAGATCAACATTAAAATTAAACAAAGCCAATTTTATGCCCGAAGATTACGAAAGCCTACGTGATTTTTTTGGATATGTTGTAAAAAAACACAGCGAGCAAATTGTACTTAAAAAAATAAAATCATAATGCAAAAGTTAATATTTATTTCTACTATTTTCCTTTGTTTCTCTGTATCTGTTTTTGCTACAGAAAATGATTATGCTGTCAGCAAAATACCTCCTGCACTGCTGGAAAAAGCATCAGCCATAAAACGGTATGAGTATGTAGAATATGAAATAAAAGATATAGGAAGTGCCACTTATTACTATAGAAGAGCAGTCACTATTTTAAATGAGAATGGAGATAAACATGCAGGTTGGGCAGAGGGTTATGATAAATTTTCTAAGATAACCTATATCGAAGCAACACTGTACGATGTAGACGGACAAAAATTGCGGGTATTAAAACAATCGGATATTGGTGATTATAGCAATTCAGGGGACGCTAGCCTTGCTGATGACAACCGACTAAAAAGGCATAATTTTTATTATAAAGTTTATCCCTATACTGTTGAGTATATCGTGGAGATTAGTAGAAATGAATTGCTTTTTATGCCATCATGGGTTCCTGTAGAAGATGAAGAATATGCAGTTGAGAAAAGTGTTTTTAGAATAAAATGTCCATCTGATTACAAAATCCGATACAAATGTTACCAAACCGATGAGCCAATAATTACTAATGAGTCAAAGAAAAAAGTTTATTCATGGTCAATTAAAAACTATGGTTCCATACCGGATGAATTTGCATCACCGCCCTGGCAAAAAATTACACCAACCGTAATTGTTGGCGCAACCGATTTTAAAATTGGGGACTATAAAGGAAATATGAACGATTGGTTGGGTTTTGGAAAGTTTGTTTACTCATTAAAAAAAGACAAAGACAAATTACCACCAGACATTACGGCTGCTGTACACAACATAGCAGATAAAATACCTGATACTCGTAAGAAGATAGAGGCACTTTATACCTACATGCAACAAAATACCCGCTACATCAGCATTCAATTGGGTATTGGGGGTTGGCAGCCTTTTGATGCAGCCTATGTAGCACAAAAAAAATATGGAGACTGCAAAGCACTCACAAATTACATGTATGCCTTGTTAAAAGAAGCAGGAATAAGATCGGTTTATACTTTGATTAAAGCAGGGGATTTTGCAAGATATATGCACGAAGAGTTTCCTGCACAGCAGTTCAACCATGTTATTTTATCTGTTCCAATGGAAAAAGATACCCTTTGGCTTGAATGTACCGACCAAACTTTGCAAGCAGGATATCTAAGCAGTTTTACTTGCAATCGTTTTGCCCTTATGGTTGAGCAGGATGGCGGGTACTTGGTAAGAACGCCAAGTTACACTTCAAAAGACAATCAGCAAGTTAGAAAAATTGATGCATCGATAGATGAAGCGGGAAAGCTAAAAGCGGATGTAACAACCAATTATAGTGGAACCCAACAAGATGATCTTTTTAGTCTCATTAATTCAAAAACTAAGAAAGAACAATTGGAGGTGTTGAAAAAAGTTATTGATCTTCCCAATTATGATATTAGTTCGTTTGATTACAATCCGTTAAAAACTATTATTCCCTCTATTATTGAAAAGATTAGCCTCGTGGCAGAAAATTATGCCCAAGTATCTGGAAAGAGAATATTTGTTCAGCCCAATTTATTAAGTAAAAGCAGATTTAGGCCTAAAGAAGGTGAAAGGCAATTTGATTTAGATCTGCAAGCTGATTTTCGGGATATTGATACGGTTCAGATCAACATCCCTCCAGGATATACCATAGAGGCAATGCCGCAACTTACTTCTATTAAAAATAAGTTTGGTGAATACATCGTAAACTTTAAAGTAGATGGAACTAAAATTGTATTTACCCGGTTTTATGAAAAAAGATCCGGACAATTTCCAAAATCAGACTATCCTGAATTGGTAAAAATGTACAATGATGTTTATAAGGCTGACAGAGGCAAGTTGGTGTTGGTAAAAAAGGAAGGGTAATAGTTTTCTACTTTCAGTTTCATAACATCAACCTCTTTTTTGCATTTTGTTATGATTGCTTTTGCATTTTATTATTCTGCATCCTTATTTTAAAGATTTATGTAATTAAAATAATTTAATTTATCCTTATAAAGATTATATTTACCCATGAATATTATGCCGTGTCAACATAATAGTAGCCGACTATTTATTCATGATCAAAATCAATATTATTTATTGCTCAAAACATTGATAAAATGAAAATTTAGATATAACTTTAGTAATTGATTTTTTTTACTAAAATGAAGTATTATATACATTGGAAATGTTGTAAAAAATGAATGACAGAATTTTAGTAATTAGAAATTGACAAGAAATAGGGTGGTATAGTTGTTTTAACCTAATACCTATTTTCATGAAAAAGTCCATATTACTTTCGATAATTATTTGCTCCTTGCTTATTATGTGGGGATGCAAAAAAGAAGTAGTTAATCTATTCTCATCTTTCACACGCTCTATTTCAAATATTGGTTACTATCCTTTCAGCATTGTTGAAAAAGTTTCTAGAACAAGTTTCTTGATTATTGGCAACAATTGTTCAATAGTTGCAAATGGCATTTATACATCTCCGGATGGAATTAATTGGACAAAGAAATTTAATGATGACGGACTTGGCAATACATTTAGGAGTGTTGTATGGACAGAGAGTCAATTTGTAGCAGTCGGAAAATTGTACAATGTGATTGTTTCGCCTTGATGTTAGCAAGCATAATCATTTGGCAATTATAAAAAAAATAAAAATGAGGAAAGTTTTGTTACTGATATTATCTTCCTTGATCCTACCCCTCTATTCCTTTTGTCAGATGTATCGTATGAATAAACCATTGGAAATAAAAGGTCAGGAATATGATGCGTCCTTATACCTGCCATCAAATTTAGACAGTGATGGCAATAGGTTAGTGTCAATTACTTTGCAACTCGTTGTCTCTAACAATTCGGATGCACAAAGCGCGGAGCAAACCAGTATCTATCGGAATCTTAAACTTTTTTATAAAGTTGATAGCAATTACAATAACAACACCACCATCAACATTGTAAGTGCGCTGAGTTCGTCAGCAGATGGTCCATTTATGAACTATACAAGGTGCTATTTAAAAAAGGATGGTAAAGAAGTAAAATTGCAACTATCGAATGGCATGGAATCAGAAAAAATTAAGTTTCACTTCAATTTGGTTGAGTCTGATTTATTCACGGTTCAGCCTTCAGATATCATACCTGACAATCCTGCTATTGTTCAACGAAACAAGCTAAAGGATACAAGTGCTATTAATGAGAATTCGCCTGTCTTTAATTCTTTGATAAGGATAGCAGGTAGTATTGATAGTCCTGAGTTCCCGGATAATTTATTGTTAAACCAGCTTATAAGAAACAACAGTGATTTTATTTTTAAAATGTCGATGGATCTGTATTTGGATATAATGCGATTTAAAGTGGATAATTATGAATACAATAGGTCCAAAATCAGAAATTTTTTGTTGTTGCACGACCTTTTTTACCTGCGATACGAAAGAAATGAATCTGTTTTGAATCGAAAAATTGAAGCCTGTGTAAGATTACTCAGAGAGGCAAGTAAGCGTTTTAATGGAGGCGATATTTTCTATAAAGATTATCCTGTTCAATTAACCAAAGAAGATATTCAGAAACGATCATTGCTTTTGATAAAGCCAGAACCGGGGCGTGATAATTATCATGGTTCAAAGCGGGTAAAGGGTGAGCCTGATTATTATTATGAAAAATATGGGCTGAATGTTTTTATGACCAATTGGAAGGCACTCAGTGATCCAGGGGTTCGTTCATTTTCTGAATCATACCTCACTGGGCTTGTTGAACGTAAGCAGGAACTAACCTTACGAATGTATTTCATCATTCAGCCCAGGTCAGCATTTTCCAAGGAAGGTGATTTTAAAGGGGTAACTGCCTACGGCTTAAAGGGACTATTATTTAGAGATTGTCCGTCAAATTTTATAGCTTCTATTGACAATAAATATGTAGCTAAAATTGAGGAACCCAGTATGCAGTATCTATACAATGAAGCAATTGGCTATTTGAATAAAGCTGTTAAAGGATCCCAATTGTTCGGAAAGATAAATGATGCTGAATTGTCCAGAAACAATTATACTATTTTGGGTAATTGGCATCAGGTGTTTAATGATTGTGAAGAGGGTTTTTCATATCTCTCTGCAAGATTTTCTAATCTTTCATCAGAAGAAGCGTTGTTAAATTTTAAATTATTAACTAATTACAATTGTACCATGCAACCAGGATATGAGGTGACATTCTCTAACCGATTTACCGATCAACAATATTCATTTCCAATAGACAATGCAACTATTGTCCAGAATGCTGAGGCGGAAGGATATTATTCCTTATCAGTAAAAATCCCTAAGGCAAGCATTCAAAAAATGATAGAATGCAATATAAATTCCGTGGCTTTCCAATGTCAGGGCGCACCAAGGTTTCGAATGCCTAATAGCTACGTATTGCCCTATCCAGGTGCTGTGATAAATGTACTTGTGGACAGGGTTAGTGCACCAATACCAGCGGATGATAAAGGCTACTCAGCATTGCTCATTAATCTGCTCAAGGATGGGTTGTAAATTTTATATTTGTAATAGCTAACCATATTAGAATTCAATTAGTATCCAGATGCATATGCTTTCAGTTTTGATTTTATAAAACTTCAATTATCGACTCTTTAACCCATATCGTGATTGGTGCCTGTATAGGCGAGGCCATTGCCGGAAAGAAGCTTGGCAAAAAAGCTATGTTGATTGGTGCATTGGCGCAAAGTATTCCTGATATAGATTTTATCGCAGCTTTTTGGAATGATACTGCCTCCAATTTATTAGCACACAGAGGATTTACGCACTCCATCCTATTTGCTTTTTTTGCTTCGCTTTTATTTGCGCTCTTTGCTGATCATTACCATAGCAAGCACCAAATAGGATATAAAAAATGGCTGCTGCTTTTCGGTTTGGAAATATTTGTACATCTGTTCCTCGATGTATTTAATGGATATGGTACCGGCCTGCTAGAGCCTTTTAGCCACCAACGGTTTTCATTCAATACAATCTTTGTTGCTGATCCTTTTTTTTCAATTTGGCCTGCCATCGCTTTTGTTGCTTTGCTTATCGCTAAAACAGCCACCAATAATAGAAAATTCTGGTGGCGATTTGGCTTATTTGGCTGCATTATTTATCTGTCCTATTGCTCCTTTAATAAGCAGATGATTAATACAGATGTTAGGGAAATTATGAAATCACAAAAAATAGAGGCTATTGATTTTATGACTTCGCCCACACCTTTAAACAATTGGCTATGGTACATTGTAGTACAAGAAAAAGAAGGTTTCAAAATAGGGTATAGATCGGTTTTCGATAGTAAAAAGCAAATTGATTTTCAATATTTTCCCAGAAATGATTCATTATTAGTATCAATGAAGGATCATGAAGAAATTCAGCAACTTATAAGGTTTTCACAAGGATATTATACGGTAGAACAATGGAAGGGTAAACTCGTGTTTAACGATCTAAGGTTTGGCCAAATTGTAGGTTGGTACAATCCAAAAGAAGATTTTGTCTTTCATTATTTTCTTAATCATGCTGAAAAAGAAAACAGCTTGGTAGTACAGCGTGGTAGATTCTATAAATGGAATAGAGAAACGATAAGGTCACTTGTAAAAAAAATACAAGGAAATTAACTATTCCTGTTTAAAGTAAAAAGTAGAAACATTCAGCATAAGCCTGATGAGATAGTATGCTATCATTTGAACAAACTTTGTTCCAATACCGACTTTGATAATCGCACTATGTTTGTCAACAATCACACAATCATTTTTAATGATAAAATCAATAGTGTGTTGTACTTCTTTCGCAAAATCTCTATTACGAACATCGAGGTTTAATTCTGTGCTGGCATACGTACTTATGTTGTTGACATTATATGATCCAATTGTAACAAAATGGTTATCTACAACCATTAATTTAGCATGCAATACAGTAGGCTGGTATTCATATATTTCTATGTTGTTTCTAAGCATCCACCGGTATAGATATCTTTCGGCGTACTTTGCTGTCATTACATCTGATGGGCCTGCTAACACTACTTTTACTTTTACTCCCCTACTAGATGCTGCACTTAATCTGTTCATCAATACACGACCTGGCAAAAAATAGCTAGACATGATCGTTATGCTTTCCTTTGACTGATTAAACCAATGGAAATATGTCTTCCAGATGTTTTGCTTCCCCTTTACCCAATCATTTTGTCGGATACGTACCGAGTATTGCTGTCCAATGCTCGTTAAAGTAGGTTTAGTTAATGAAAATGAATGGTCTTTCCAGTCTTTCTTACAAATGGAATCCAGATCATAGGCAGCATCACCCTCTACATACAAGGCGTAATCCAACCATGGAAGACTGTTATTGATACTGTTATAATGGTCTGCAAAATTAATTCCGGCAACAGTAGCGTACATTCCATCAACGACCACTACTTTTTCATGCATTCGTCTTCCAAAGTAAAAATTGGTACTCCTAAGCAATGGCTCAAAAAATTTAAAATGGACGCCGCTTTTCCTTAATGCCAGTACAAATTCATCCGATAAGCCCTGCGAAGCGTACCCATCGGCCATTACATATACTGCAACTTTCCTTTTTGAAGCCTCCATTAACAAACGAGCAATCAAATTGCCGGTATCGTCCTCTTTCCATATATAGACCTTTATGTAAATACGCTGTTTTGCGTTGTTTATCAGTTGTTCCAACAACTTGAAAAAGGAAGTGCCGGCTCGAAAAAGTTGCACCTTGTTTTGACCACTATACAAGTTCTTAATTTGTTCGTCAGCAGACATAATGCCTAATCTAAAATAATATCATAGCAAGGTAAAATTATAAATTCAATAGCAGTAATAATATAATGATCAACTAGTTAATAATCCTTATGCCAATCTTTTTTTATATTGAGGACCGTCATTAAATTTAATGTTACACAATTGTACCTTTAAGGTATAAAATTTATAATCATGAAAGCGAATAAAGGATTGATAGTAGGAATTATCGCAGGCGTTGCAGTAGCGGGAGTTGCTACATATTTTCTTACCAATAAAAATGGCAAAAAATCTGGAGATAAAATGAAAGCAAAAGGACAAAAAGTTGTTGATCAATTCAAAAATATTATGGATATTATGCCTTGTAGTTGCGAAGCAAAAAACAAACCTGAGAAATTAGCCTCTATAAACAACTAACTTAACCAGCCATAAAAATTAAGGCTTTAAAATTTATGAAAACCAGCAAAGAAATTGGAGTTCTCTGAAGCCTGTTGCTTTGGGCTTTTTATTGCATTTCTTTGAGTGGGGGATGAGCCTACAGTTTTCGTTAGAAGAACTTATAGGTTACAGCAATTGGTCTTGGTTTAAGGAAATTGAGCAACTGTACCGGTTGAATGGAAACCAATTTATTTGGCTCAACAATCGGGAACAACAAGCGAATTTTTTACAAATTTTGCATGTCGCTTTTCTATTTAGACTTGATGAAGAAGACTATAGTCAGCGCAAATTGACAGTGTTTGTAACCCCTAATCAACTTCGAAACTGCAAGGATTTGGAAGAAGCACAAGGTTATTTTTCAAAGATCGCATTGCACTTTTTTTCTGATCTAAAACTTGGTATCAACCCGCTCTTGTTGTCTTTCGGTGCTTTGCTATACAAATCGGATGGATCATTCATTGTTTCAATCTTTAATGACTATTTCCATTGTAATAAATTAGGAAATTTGCTTACCAATATTCAACCGGCATCCACTGAATTCAAATCGGCTTTATAGCTCCTCAACAAGTATCAATACCAATCGGTAGTTAATACATTCAAGGATGTTATCGTCACTTCGAAGAAAGCAGATAGAATCAACTTGAATATATTGAAAAGATTACATCAGGTTGCGGTACTAGATACAAATGATTCTAAGATTAACATGGGTGAAATAACCAATCTTGTAATCAAGGCCCAGCAAATATTTGGACTTGCTGAAGATGGAGTTATAGGAAATGAAACATTGAAAGCATTAAATATTCCAATCAACAAGCGAATAGTGTAACTAATGGTTCTTTTCAATAACCTGCGATGGCTTGACCAACTAAAACAATCAACTGTATTGCTGGTTAATATTCCAGTAGCTGCATTGTTTGTATATTGCCAAGGCAAGATTGTTTTTGATTCGAAAATAATAGTTGGTAAACCTGCAACACCTACACCCACTTTGTCAAGTTCAATAAAGGAGGTCGTTTTGTATTCCTACTGGATGGTTCCCAAAAAGATTGCAACAAAAGTTCTGTTGCCACGCATCAAAAGAAATCCCGGATACCTTTCTGCTCTTAATTATCAATTATTAAATAACAATGGAGATGTCATCAATCCATATGTTATTAGTTGGCATAGGTTGGGTACAAGATATTCTCCTTATACGATAAGGCAATCTACAGGCTGCGATAATTCATTAGGAATTGTAAACTTTAACTTCGAAAATCCCTTTTCCGTATATCTACATGACACACCCAAAAAAGAACTTTTCGCAACTCCAAATAGGTTTTACAGTCATGGTTGTATGCGAGTTGAAAAAACGGAAGCATTGGCCCATTTGCTTCTGGTAGATAATAAGCAAGCCATCGATACAATTACAGCAAAAGGATGCCTGCAATAGCACCAGCCTATCGTGCTTCCAAGTATTTTACAATTGCCTATCGTAGTTTTATATTCTACTGCTTGGTATAGCCTTGAAGGGGCAATAAGATTTTATAGAGACATCTATAATAAAAACAAATGACCCAACATTAATCTTCAATTCTTTTCAGATGAATATTTGATGGCGGAGAAACCATCAACGGAAACTTTTCTATTGTCACATTGCTAGTGTCTAAGCCAAAGCCACGTTCTTCAGATAAGCTGATATCTTTTACCCAAAAGTGAAGTTTCATGATCATTCGTTCAAAAAATGGCAATTCGTTTTCTAAACTCAGGTACTTTTCCATCACTACAAATTGAAAGTCTCCGGAAAGGTTGTTGGTTTCGAGGCTTTCATACTTATTGCTGATATGCACCTCTTTATTTTCAAGAAGGTTGTGCAATACCTTTCTAAACATGATATTAATTCTTGGTTGTACCCTAAATCCTAATCTAAAGTCAATTCTGATGACATCGTTTGGAATAATGTGTTCTACCCTGTACTCGGATGTATAAGGATCATCAACGGTTTCAACATGAATAAACCAATATATATCTGCCCTTTTTGGTTTTTTGCTCAGAATAGAATAGATGATTTTATGCTCAACTTCCTTTATGTTATTTGCACTCGTAAGGTAAATGAGGTGGGTAGCATATTTAGGTACTGCCTTGTCACTGCTCAATTCTTGCATTCTTGTTAGGTAATTTTCAAGCCGTATAAATTCCACATACCGGTTCTTGATTTTTCTTGCCTTGTACCAATCATACATAATTAAAAACAGTGCGCCACCAACAATCAATGTTACAAAACCTCCATGCGGAAATTTATCCATATTAGCAAATAAAAAGCTTGCCTCAATAGTAATATAAACAGCGAGGTATAAGTATATGAAGATTGATTTTGTTCTTTTAAGAACAAGATAATTGGCAAACAGGATGGAAGTGGCTATCATACAAAGCGTGATGGCCAATCCATAGGCAGCTTCCATGCTAGATGCTTTCTTAAAGTATATAACAATACCCACACAACCTGCATATAGCAACAAATTGATAGCAGGAATAAATAACTGACCACGGGCTTCAGAAGGATAACGGATCTTTAGTTTGGGCCATAAATTAAGCCGAATAGATTCGCTAATAAGCGTAAAGGAACCGGAAATAAGTGCCTGACTGGCAATAATAGCTGCTACTGTCGCAATAGTAATACCAAAATATAAAAACCAATGCGGCATGATTCCATAGAATGGATTGAATCCAGATTCAATCATTTTCGCTGTGATCTTTTGCCCTTGGTAATTATGGATAAGCCATGCCCCTTGGCCTATATAGTTTAATAGGAGGGTTATTTTTACAAAGATCCACGATACCCGAATATTCCATTTGCCACAATGACCAAGATCAGAATAAAGTGCCTCCGCACCTGTTGTACAAAGAAATACCCCTCCCAATATATAAAACCCACCAGGGTAGGTAGTAAGTAGTTTAATAGCATAGTATGGGTTAAAGGCTTTAAAAATTTCAGGAGCATCGCCTATGTGTAATATGCCAAGAATGCCTAACATTAAAAACCAAACAGTCATGATTGGCCCAAAAAATTTTCCTATAGAAGCTGTACCAAACTGCTGAATAAAAAATAACAGTGAAATAATTGCTATGACTATATAAATAATAGTCAGCTGACTAATATCTGCAAATACCGGTACTTGCCTCAAACCTTCTATAGCCGAGGTAACGGAGATAGGAGGCGTAATCATTCCGTCTGCCAACAATGCAGCACCGCCAATCATGGCCGGTATCACAAGCCATTTCTTTCTGCGGCGCACCAATGCAAACAATGAAAACACTCCACCTTCTCCTTTATTATCTGCTTGCAAGGTTAAAATAACATACTTAACGGTGGTCTGCAAAGTGAGCGTCCAAATAATACAAGAAATGACGCCGATGATCAAATCTCCAGTTATAACCTTGTCACTTGTTATGGCATTTAATACATAGAGTGGTGATGTGCCAATGTCGCCGAATATTATTCCTAAAGCTATCAGTAGTCCTGGAAGACTTACCTTATTATGTGAAGACATTTGAAAATTTTCAGTGGCAAAGGTATTATCCTTAATAACACCAAACACTATTTGTTTACCAATTTTACCAGATAACTTGTGCATATCAGCCATTGTAAATGATAATCTTGAAAACTGCTATTTATAAATTGTAGTGCACTGATATGTTTTCATCTCAAATTCTATTAGCTATTTTTCATACTGTTTATATGAGATTACAACAAGGCAATACTTTGAGTAATCCTATATTTGGCGAATAATTTAATAGTTAACCCTTCCCTTTTTTAATATGAAAGCTGTTTCAACCTTGTTGTTAGTCCTAAGTTTTTTTACTGTCTTTGGACAAGCGGATACCTCAAAAAAAGTTGATCAGCCGGAAAATGAATTGAAAATAAAACCGCTGATCATTCCAACGGCTTTAATGACTTATGGTTTCCTCCGCAATACAATTATACCTTTAAAAATCCTCGATATTTCTACCAGAAATGAAATCATGCAAAACCATCCAATGTTTTCAAGCAATGTTGATGACTATGCACAATGGGTTCCGGCCGGATCATTGCTTTTAATGAATGCAGCGGGAATGAAAACCGAGCATAAAATAAAAGACCAGGCAATCATATATTTAATGTCCACTGTATTAATGTCCGGTTCTGTTTTTACATTTAAGGAAGTTACCAAACAATACAGGCCCGATAGTTCATCAAAGAGTTCATTTCCATCGGGTCATACGGCCAATGCTTTTGTAGGTGCAGAGATGATTCACCAGGAATTAAAAAACACGCATCCCGTATTAAGCTATGCAGGGTATTTGATAGCTGCTACAACGGGTATTTATAGAATGCTCAACAACAGGCATTGGCTGTCCGATGTGATAGCAGGCGCAGGATTTGGCATGCTTTCTACTCGTGCCAGTTATTTTATATTTGGAAAATTTCATTCGGGAAAAGCCAAGCGCAAACCGCCGGTACTTTAAACCTTTTCTTCTCCTTCCGATAGGTCTTCCTGCTGATAGTATTTTCTAAAAAGAAAGTACATAGGTACACCTGTAAGCATCAGCACTATGCCAATACTTGCTTCGCGGGGTTGAGTGATAAACGTATTGACAAACAACCCAACACAAAAGATAATGACAATTGCCGGCACAATGGGATAGCCCCAAACTTTGTATGGACGGGGTGCATCCGGCATTTTTTTCCGTAAAATAAATACGCCCAATGTTGTAGCGCCATAATAAATAAATACAGCAAAAATGATCATGTCCGTCAGTTGGTCAAAGGTGCCGGACAATACAAGTAAACATGACCAACCACCTACAAATACCAGCGAATTGCCGGGGGCCAGGAACTTATTAATTTTTGCAGCAGACTTAAAGAACAAACCTTCTCTCGCCATTGCATAAAAAGGTCGGCTGGATGATAATATGGTTGCATTTGTACAGCCTAAGGTGGTGATCAAGATTAGAATGGAAATGAACAATGCACCACCACTTCCCCAAAAGGTTCTTACTGCTTCTACGGCTGCTATCTGATTGCCACTCTGCTTTATGCTTTCCAATTGGGGAATGGTTAATACGGATAAATAGGTAGCATTTACCAATAAGTAGGCGCCGATAATAATCATAACACCAATGGTAATACCTTTCGGAATGTTCTTCTTGGCATCCTTTATTTCTCCACCTACAAAACCGATAGATGCCCACCCCTGATAAGCCCAAAATGCAGCAAGCATAGCAGTAAATAGGGCGCTGATAGTAATAGGTTTGCCAGCAGGAGTAGACATGTCAAATGCGCTGCCTATAGATACATGAGCACTTGAAACACCCCCGATAACGATGACTGCAATGCCTCCGAAAACCAATAATAAAATAGCAGTACTTAATCCGGCACCTGTTTTAATGCCCCTGGAATTTATCCAGGATAAAAAGATGATCAGTACGATAGCAATCAATTTAACATTGAAATCCCTGAACGGATAAAATGAACCCCCAATGCTCACATCTGCCAATGAAGAAAATATAGGCGGCAGGTGAACAATATTGTTCAGTGATTGTGCAAATACGTAAGCGATAGAAGCAACCCCTGCAGTTTGGATGACCGAAAACATAGACCAACCAAACATGAATGCAAAAAACCGGTTGTAAATCTTTTTATAATATGCGTATTCTCCTCCTGTATCTGCCAGCAATCCGGCAACTTCTGCATTGGACAATGCGCCAAATAAACTGATGATGCCGGCAAGCACCCAACATACCAATATCCAACCTGATGAATGCAGCACATCTGCCATAGGCGCCACTTTCTTATAAACACCGGATCCAATAATGTTGCCTATTACTACCACCACCACAAGATTGAGACCCAATGATTTATTCAGACGAGCTTTACTCATTCTATTTTTTTTTGAAGGTGCTAAAGATAGCAATTGAAAGCATCAACCCATTTACTTACATAAGGAATGATTTTTTTTAAATCTGTTTTATATAATTCTTTTTTTACTAATTTTAATTTCTAAGCCCAAACGGTAGTCATTTCATACATAAAGCTTTCAATTTTTAAACACTAATAACTGTAATAATAAGCAAAATGGTTTTTCGATAGGTAAAAAGGAAATTAGGATCAGCTATGTGCCAGCGAAAATTATTCATTCAAACAAATACAACAACAACTCAGGATTTTACTTTTTCCATATGTTCTTTAGTTCTTTTCTGCAGGACCTGGTTTTCCATATTGAAGAAACGGAACAAGATTTTCCAATCACACTTAAGAATGTAAATATTGCAGCTTATCCGGGCCAGCAAGTCAAATTAATCTCCATTGACAGCACAGCCGTCGGCTTTATTGACAATACAACTAAAGAATACAGCTACTTTACCAATAATTTACCCCAGGCTTTAGAGGTAGGGCTCAGCATCAAATGGCTTGTCATTTTAGCTATTACTGCATTGACAATATTGTATCTGTTATTCAATTTTGGTATGGAACAAGCTTTTTATGCCTTCTTATTTTTCATCCCGATTGCCTGGTGGTTATACAATCGTATTTTTAATAACTATGTAGAAAGAAAAATTGACAAAATCATTCTTTCCGGGGAGCTTGCATAATGTAAATGCCTTTTTTAGCTGGTTTTTTGGCTTGAAACCAACAGATTCCGCTTTCCAAAGCACTTCTCTGTTAAACATTCCATTTTTCAGTAGCAGTCAACCCATTCTCCACTTATTTTTGCGCAAACCCTCAATGTTTGAAACACCTAGCATCCATCAATAAATATTTCTGGAAATACCGGGTAAGGTTTTTCGTTGGCATTTTATTCGTTGTCGCATCCAACTATTTTGCGGTATTGGCACCGCAGGTTACAGGATATGTAGTCAACAAGGTGCAAGAGCGATTGCCCAATGCCAAACCCATTATTCGCCGCGCTACAGACGATCCTTTGGTACATTCTTTTGTTTCATGGATCGAGGCCTTGCAAATCAGCTTTTTGCAATTGGTTGCCATTTGCAGCGTCACCATTTTGCTATTGGCACTCATGAGGGGCGTACTCATGTTTTTTATGCGGCAGACCATTATTGTTATGAGCCGGCACATAGAATTTGACCAGAAAAATGAAATCTTTCAGCATTACCAGGTATTGGATACCAACTTTTACAAAACCCACAGCACCGGCGATATGATGAATCGCATAACCGAAGATGTGAGCAGGGTAAGAAGCTATACCGGCCCGGCTATTATGTACCTCATCAACCTGATAACGCTCATCGCTTTTTGTGTAGTCAACATGGTCAGGAAAGATGCCATGCTCACCATGTATGTTTTGGCACCCTTACCTATATTGGCCGCCACTATTTACATTGTCAATCAGATCATTCACAAGAAAAGCGAGAAAATACAGGGCTTGCTATCCGACCTTACAACCAATGCACAGGAAAGTTATTCCGGCATCCGGGTGATTAAATCATTTGTACAGGAAAAGGCCATGATGGGTTTCTTTGCCAGCAATAGTGAAGAATACCGGAAAAACGCCATTGGACTGGCCAAGGTAGAATCCATCTACTTTCCCAGCATGTCACTGTTAATAGGGTTGAGTACATTGGCTACCATTCTTATCGGAGGTTTGCAGGCATTGCACGAACCTCAAAAGGTAGGCCTGATAGTGGAGTTTGTCATTTATATCAACATGCTACAGTTTCCGGTGATGGCTATTGGTTGGGTAGCCAGCATGGTGCAGCGGGCATCGGCATCGCAAAAAAGGTTGAATGAATTTTTAGACCTCCATCCGGCCATTACCGATTCAGGTACTGCCATTCATTCCATTTCGGGCAATGTCCATTTTAAGGATGTAAGCTTTACCTATCCGCATACCGGTATCCAGGCTTTGAAAAACTTTAACCTCAACATCAAACAAGGGGAGAAGGTGCTTGTATTGGGAAGGACCGGTTCGGGCAAATCTACCATTGCCCAACTATTGCTCAGAATGTACGAACCACAACAGGGAACCATCTCTATAGGTGGCAATGCACTGTCAGCCGTTTCGCTCAAATACCTTCGCCAACACATCAGTTATGTACCACAAGATGTATTTCTATTCAGCGATACAGTTGCCAACAACATCAGTTTTGGATTAGAAAAAGGCGATGATGAAACCAATGTAAAACTAGCAGCAAGAAGGGCAAGTGTAGATACAGAAATACGCCATTTCCCCAAAGATTACCAAACCATGGTAGGAGAGCGCGGGGTAACCCTAAGCGGCGGCCAAAAGCAACGTCTATCCATAGCAAGGGCGCTGATGAAACCTGCAGAAATAGTGGTGTTTGACGATTGTCTCAGTGCGGTAGATACCATTACCGAAAATGCTATCATGACCAATCTTTACGAATACCTGAGGGACAAAACGGCTATCATCATTACCCACCGCATTTTTACACAGCTCCGTTTCGATACTATTATAGTAATAGAAGACGGCACTATTGTAGAACAGGGAAACCATGAAACGCTGATGGCCAAAAACGGTTTTTATGCAGATTTGTACAAGAAGCAGTCCTTGCAACCGGTTGAAACGCTGTCATAGGCCTAAAACAATTTTTCAAAAATTTTGGTAATTGGAAAGTAATTATATATTTGTGTATCATTGTTTTAATAAACGCTTAACATTAAACCGACTATTGTGAATTACGAGAACAACGAACAAAAGATTGAAAGTGTGTACAGCCAAAGAGTGAGGGCAGGTAAACGAAGAACTTACTTTTTAGATGTGAGGGCAACCCGCAACAATGACTATTTTCTTACCATTACCGAAAGCAGAAAGCGTTTTGATGACAATGGATACGACCGCCACAAAATATTCTTGTACAAAGAAGATTTCAATAAGTTTTCAAAGGCCCTGACCGAAGTGATAGATTACGTAAAAACAGACCTGATGCCCAACTTCGATTTCGACGCCTTTAACCATGACAACTATGAGGAAAATGTTGTAGCAGACGTAGCAGTAAATGAATCAACTGTTGCCACACTTACAGAAGTACCCGCCGACATCGTAACCGAAGAAGTGAAAGCAGCACCTGAGGTTGTTGACCACTCTACACAAGAGGTAGATAAGTGGTAAGTTTATAAGGAAAAATTAATTTAAAAAAAGACCATCTCTGTTAAAAAGTGATGGTCTTTTTTTTGTTGACCAACCGCATCGCTCTATTCAGCATCGTTACGTCGCACACTTCAACTGTTAGTACATTATTCAGCTATGGTCTTCAAATCAATCAGGTATCCAAATAAGAAAAACCTCCCATTCACAGGAGGTTTTCTATAATAGTTTAAACCTTGCAAAAACCCACATCATCTACGGTATTATCTTCATCATCTGAAAACTTAAGTTCTTAGTCACCCCAGTTTCAAGATCAACTGTTATAGGCACATCTACATAGCCAACTTTACTAGCTACAAATGAGTGAGGCCCTGCGGCTATCTGTGCAAATTCATACCGTCCATCAGTATCAGTCACTTTGTTATACACCCCATTGTTACTAACTATAGATACACCTGCTATACCCAAATCAGTATCCTTATGCTTTACATACCCTTGCAGTCTTGTTTGGTTTACCCCACCCACCAGTTTCACTACAGTATCCCATACAAATTTTGGATAGTTTATAGCATCGTTTTCATAAATCAACTTACCATGCTCGCAAATAAAAATCAATTGTTTGTAAG
>JANMZN010000094.1:0-2104 GCA_031383285.1 Segetibacter sp. | reverse complement strand
AATAATATGGCAAAAGAATCTGTAAAAGCCAGGCAAAGAAAAAGGGAGAAAATGGTTGCCCAATATGCTGCAAAAAGAACTGCGTTGAAAGCCGCAAAAGATTATGCAGGATTGGATTTGTTACCAAAAAATGCTTCTCCTGTAAGGTTGAAAAATCGTTGTCAGTTAACAGGGCGTCCACGTGGTTATGTTGGATACTTTGGACTTTCAAGAAACATTTTCAGAGACATGGCTTTAGCTGGAAAAATTCCTGGCGTAACAAAAGCAAGCTGGTAAAACTAGATCAATCCAGAATTTTCAGGATTGAAAAAGTGGATATCGCATTGTAAAAACATTAATCATTCAATTTCATTAAACAATGGTAACTGATCCGATAGCAGATTATTTAACAAGAGTTAGAAACGCTCAGATGGCAAATCACAGAATTGTAGAAATTCCTGCGAGCAATTTGAAGAAGCGTATTACGGAGATTTTGTACGATAAAGGATATATTCTTAAGTATAAATTTGAAGATGATAGCAAACAAGGTGTAATTAAAATAGCATTGAAATATGATGCTGCTACAAAAGTTCCAGCTATCCGTAGCTTGGAAAGAGTAAGCCGCCCAGGATTGCGTCAGTATTCTAAACCAGCAGATTTTGTGCGAGTGAAAAATGGTTTGGGTATTGCAATCATCTCTACTTCTAAGGGAGTAATGACAGATAAAGAAGCAAAAGTTCAAAAGGTTGGCGGAGAAGTTCTTTGCTATATCTATTAATATAAAAGTAAAAGGCAATCGGAATTCGGAAGTGTTCCTGATTGTTTCAGAATAAAGTTTAGGCGCTATTTAAGTTTTCTATACGGTAACTGAAAACCCTGACTTATCACTTTCGAATTTTTAATTTTCAAATTTCAATTTAGAACTATGTCACGTATAGGTAAACAACCGGTTATTCTTGCCAGCGGTGTTACGGTTTCTGTAAGTGCTAATAACACGGTTACAGTAAAGGGACCAAAAGGTACATTAACGCAGGTAATCGACAGAGATATTAAGGTTGAGGTTAATGGAAGTGAAGTAAATGTTACTCGTCCTACAGATCAGATCCGTCATCGTGCCATGCATGGACTTTATCGTTCACTAGTTGCCAATATGGTAAAGGGTGTTACAGAAGGATTTGCAAAGAAACTTGAATTAGTGGGTGTAGGTTATAAGGCTACCAACGTAGGCAATATGCTTGACCTTTCTTTAGGATTTTCTCATAATATCATTTTTGATGTTCCAAAGGAAATTTCTGTTGCAACCTTAACAGAAAAAGGTCAGAACCCTAAGATCATGCTTGAAGGTACTGATAATCAATTGTTGGGTGCTGTTGCTGCAAAAATTCGCAGTCTACGTAAGCCTGAACCATACAAAGGAAAGGGTGTTCGTTATTCTGATGAATTCATTCGTAGAAAGGCTGGTAAAGCTGCAGGTAAGTAATAAAAGATAAAATTAATCTTCCCGGCAGAATCGGGATGTAAATAGAATAAAATGGACAAATTAATAAAGAGGCAGAAGATACGCTATCGTATTCGTAAGAAAGTGTTTGGAACTGCTGCAAAACCAAGGCTTGCTGTATATAGAAGTAATGCCGAAATTTATGCTCAACTTATTGATGATGTTGCAGGTAATACACTTGCCGCTGCATCTTCTAAAGAAAAAGCTATCGTCGCTCAAACTGCACCAAAAGTGGAGAAAAGCAAAATGGTCGGAGCATCACTAGCGTTGAAAGCTAAAGAATTAGGAATTGAAACTTGCGTATTTGACAGAGGTGGAAATCTTTACCACGGTAGAGTGAAAGCTGTAGCTGATGGAGCAAGAGAGGGTGGACTTCAATTCTAGTTTAATTGGATTATTTCGATCTGCTTTTTTTAGATCGTAATAATAACAAGGTTTATATAAAAAAAGAAATAGAGCATTTTTCGAATTTTCAAATTTTCAAAATAAGATGGCAAAACCAATTTTAAATAAAGTAAAAGGCGGTGACCTGGAACTGAAAGAGAAAGTAGTCTCAATAAATCGTGTAGTGAAAACTACAAAAGGTGGACGTACTTTTAGTTTTTCTGCCTTGGTAGTCGTGGGTAA
>JANMZN010000060.1:0-1596 GCA_031383285.1 Segetibacter sp. | reverse complement strand
CATTCTTTGAAAGTCTTTGATAATTTTCCTGACTTCGTGTAAGAAATGAAATGGGCAGCAAAATAAAGAATAGGAAAAATTGTTTCATTTTTAAAATTAATAGATTTAATCAGACAAAATCAATTGTAAACAAAATTTTATATTTACTTAGCTATTATTGGCTTCCAATTAATGAATTTTGTTTACAATTGATTTTGTCTGATTAAATCTATTAATTTTAAAAATGAAACAATTTTTCCTATTCTTTATTTTGCTGCCCATTTCATTTCTTACACGAAGTCAGGAAAATTATCAAAGACTTTCAAAGAATGTCTGCAATTGCTTGAGTGAATACGAATCATTATACGACGATTCTAGCCTTATCAATCATTGCTTTCAACTTGCTATAAAGCAAACAGAAGGGATGCCAAAATCGAAAGGTCAATTGGAAAAAATTATTATAAAGGCTGATTACAACCTTCAAAAAAATTGCGATAAATATTTGACCATTCGAACTAGGATGGATCCTTCAAAGGGTGATTGGAAAAGATTGGATTCTAATTTGAACACTCATCTTGATAGTTTACAATGCATGGGCTTTACAAACCATAAGGCACTTTATTATTTGGAGCATTCTGGTGATACGACCGGATTGGTTATAAAAAATGGATTGTGGTTGGATCAGTTTAAGGATGGCACTTATTCAAAATGTAAATTCAGTTGGAAGAGCGCTTGCGATTTTGAATTAGAATTCATTAAGTCAAACAATAATACAAGAAAGAATAGTGGTGTTGGGGAGATGTTTTATTATCGCATCATTAATAAGGAAGTCAATTATTATTTACTTACCTATCATTACGGTAGCGTAATGGGAACTTTTAAGGTATATTTTTTAGATTAGAGAATTGTTTTATTGTTATTACAATGATTATTTTTTCTTATTACTATGAGTTTTAAATCAATAACAATATTTGGTCAAAACAAATTAACTTTAGTTTCTAAAAATCAAAAACATGATCGTTAAATCTCTATCTGGTGAATTTGAATACGAAGTAGAAAACACCCGGAAATTGTTGAAAGCAATTCCTGACAGTGCATTGGAATATAAGCCTGCAGACATCTGCTGGACAACAGGGCAATTGGCTTCGCACATTGCTGAAGTTTATAACTGGTACGAGCTTACCTTTCATCAGGATGTATTGGATATGGCTTCCTATAAGTATGATAAGGGCGATATTACTAAAGCTTCAAACATTGTAGCTAAATTTGAAGAAAATGTATTAGCCGCCCGTTCAGCTTTAGAAAGGGCTACTGATGAGACTATGTTTACAGAATGGAAAATGGTAATGGGCGGAACGGATCCAATTTTCCCTCCAATGCCAAGAATTCAGGTTGCCAGGGGATTTTTGTTTAATCACCTTTATCATCATAGAGGAGAATTGGTAGTCTATTTGCGTGCTACGGGCAACAAAGTACCAGGCTTATATGGCCCAGTTGCAGAGGATAAAATGTAGTATTTTTTTTAATAGTTTTTAAGGGGCCATAATTCTGGTACTCTGTTGCCCGTAGCACGCAAATAGACTACCAATTCTCCTCTATGATGATAAAGGTGATTAA
>JANMZN010000042.1:0-4715 GCA_031383285.1 Segetibacter sp. | reverse complement strand
GGACATTTATAAAAAACTGGTTTATTGGGAGCTGGAAATGGAAAAAAGCGATAGTCCTGAAATGCAGGAAATATTGCAAAGTCAGAAACAAGAAGCCAATACTGAGTTTTTTAAATTCATAAGTAGAAACTATACTTCCTGGCTTGACCCAAAGAATGATGCGCCGGTTATGAGTCACAATCTGATGCAGTTTAAAGTATTGCCACATGTAGAAAAGGGTGTTCCCACTTTTTTTCTGCTGATAGACAATTTGCGATTTGACCAATGGAAAGCCATTCAGCCGTTGTTTGCAGAAAATTTCAGAATTCTGGAGGAAGAAACTTTTTACAGCATTTTACCTACTGCGACCCAATATGCCCGAAATGCCATATTTAGCGGGCTTCTACCCATAGATATAGAAAAACAGTTTCCTAACGAATGGAAAAATGATGATGAAGAAGGTGGAAAAAACATGTTTGAAGAGACATTTTTCAAAGGATTGATGAAGCGGCTAAGAAAGGATTTTAAGTACAGTTATACCAAAGTTGTAAATAACAATGATGCCCTTCACATGATGAATAACATTCATAATTTATTGGGTAACGATCTAAATATCATCATTTACAACTTTGTTGATATGCTAAGCCATGCCCGTACAGAAATGGAAGTATTGAAAGAATTGGCTGGTGATGAGATTAGCTACAGAAGCATTACCCGTAGTTGGTTCGAACATTCCCCCCTGAATCAGGCATTGAAGAAAATAGCAGACAAGAAAATAAACCTTATTGTGGCAACAGATCACGGAACTGTAAAGGTAAAAACTCCTTATAAAGTGATTGGCGACAAGCAGACTACCGCAAATTTGAGATATAAGCATGGGAGAAATCTAAACTATGATCCTAAAGATGTGTTGGCATTTAAGGATCCAAGACAAGGGGGATTGCCGGTACCAAATGTAAATTCTTCTTTTATTTTTGCTAAAGAAGATGGCTTTTTATGCTACCCTAACAATTACAATCACTTTGTAAATTATTTCAAAAATACATTTCAACATGGCGGTGTAAGCATGGAGGAAATGATTGTGCCAATAGTGAAGATGGTAAGTAAAGTATCATAATTTAAGATGTGGATAATTGCTTCCTAAGCTCTTCTTCCATAGAATTATTTTTGTAGTAAATAGCATAAGGAAAGAAGTGTATGAAATACAATCAGGTTACATTAAATAAAATAGAAAAGGTAATTTCAGAAGGGGAGTACGTAGTACGTTACGAAAGAGGAACGTTTCAAAGCGGCTACTGTATTTTAGAAGCGAAAAAAGTAGTAGTCCTCAATAAATTTTTAAATGTGGAAGGTCGGATCAGTACGTTAGTGGACCTTTTACCCAAACTGCATATTAATATTGACCAATTAACGCACGAATCCCAAAAGATGTTTACTGAAGTACTTAGTAAATCATTGCCAGAAAATAAAGCATTAAAAGCTGGTGAACAAATAGACATTCCGCTTAGCACAGCACCTTAATTTATAAATAAAAGGGCCTTAGATAAATAGAGATTATTTTATTTAACCAAAACCCTTTTGAACGATCAAATTAATTTAATTACCTAAGCCGCCAAATCCCGAGTCGCCGGCATTACTGGATTTGAATACCTGATCAATAGCTCCTTCTAACATTGGATATTTTTCTTTTACAAACCCAATGATTGTTTCCAATGCTTTTTCTGCCTGCTCTGGACTTAGACCAACCTTGTCTGTAAGTCTTTCAATTATTTCTTTCATATGATTTCTTTTTTTTGAAGGGTGAAAGTAGATAAAAATTGTTGGTGTCTCCCAAAAAAAGATCAAATTCTACCCCCTTATTCAGGTCATTTAATTGTCCTTAATAAAATGGACAAAATAAAAATACAGATGATATAACTTGCACTACATTTCAATAACTTACTTTCGCTATCTACTATTATTTGCATGAAAAAAATCCTTGTTTTATTCATATTTATTATGAGCATGGTTGTTGTTCGCTCTCAGGTAATTGACTCAATGGTAAATGTGTATGCAGAGCAAATACCGTTTGAAAAACTTCACCTTCATTTTGATAAGGATGTGTATAGAGCAGGTGAAACCATTTGGTTTAAAGCCTACTTATTTGCCGGGTTTAGTCCGTCATTAGTAGGAAAAAATCTTTATGCTGAGCTCGTCAGCAGCAGTGGAAATGTAGTACAAAGAAAAGTTTATCCAATTATAGAATCAGCTTCCGCGGGTAGTTTTGATGTGCCAGATTCTTTATCTTCAGGGAACTATCTTATCAGGTCCTATACAGCATGGATGCTAAATTTTGATACTGCATTTTTATTTCAGAAGAACATTCAACTGCTAGATAAGAATGGACTGTTTCCAAACAAAAAAATAGCTGAATCAGATAACCAGTATTCAATGCAATTTTTACCCGAAGGTGGGAATCTCGTAAATACTTTGACGTCAGTTGTTGCTTTTATAGCTACTGATAAATCAGGATTACCCATAAAAGTAAAAGGACAAATCGTAAACGGTAAAGGAGAAAGTGTTTCCGAGTTTTCATCACTACACGACGGAATGGGTAGTTTTGAACTAACCCCAAATATAAACGAAACCTATTTGGCAAAATGGACAACTGAAGACGGAAAACAACAAACAACGCCATTGCCTGTTGCCAAGGAACAAGGCTGTGTTTTGAAGTTGACTGGAGTTGGGGGTAGAAAATTATTTCAAATAACAAGGACAAAAGATGTTCCTGCCGATTGGAGAAAGGTCAACATCATTGCACTACTTGATCAGGTAAGAATATACAAAGCGAAAGCCAATCTTGAAGATTTTACCATCACTACTGGAGCAATTCCTACAGCTGATTTGCCGTCAGGCATTTTACAAGTCACTATTTTCTCAGATACGTGGGAGCCGATAGCTGAACGGATTATGATGGTGGACAATAATAATTATTCATTCGATGTAAACGTAAATACGCCTGAGCTTAATACAAACTTCAGAGCAAAAAACACACTTGAAATAACCGTAGAAGACACTTTACTCACAAATATGTCTTTGGCGATTACTGATGCGGCTGTTGGCAGACTATCTTCAGCAGATAATATTATTTCAAGGCTTTTGCTTACGGGTGACATCAAAGGATATGTACACAATCCATCCTATTATTTCTCTAATCCATCCGATAGTTCTGCACAACACCTTGATCTTGTAATGCTCACACACGGATGGAGAAAATACAATTGGGGAAGCATGTCAAGAGGTAAAAAACCGGCACTAAAATATCCTTACGAAAACTATTTAGCGATAGAAGCAAAGGCTTATGGAGTAACAAATGTCACACCCATCAGACCTGATGAACAAATATTTGTTATTGTACAAACCAAAGATTTGGGAAGAAAATTTTTTGAAATGACTAAATCGGGCCCTGATAAATTTTATTCTCCTGGGGTATTTATTTTTGACACTGCTACTTTATATTACCAATTTATGAAGGATAAAAAGTCAGCCAAAGATCTTAGTCTAGGGTTTACCAATAACTTTTTCAAAGGTGTAAAAAATATGGAAGTAGTAAAGGCTAATCCGTTAATAATAGCGGATACTGCCATGCTATCAAGGGCTAAATTTTTTGCGGAGAAAAACAATCAATTTAATTATGGAAATGTATTGGAGGCTGTAACTGTAAAAAGTAAGACGCGAATAAAATCTAGATCCGAAGAGCTTGATGAAAAATATGCTAGCGGAATGTTTAGATCTTCTGATGCCTATACGTTTGATTTTACTACAGATGGCTCTGCGGCATTTATTAATATATTTTCATACCTGCAGGGAAGGGTTGCAGGCCTTCAGATTTCGGGAATTGGGAGCAATGTAAATTTATCGTGGAGAGGAAGCTCTCCGATGCTGTATCTGAATGAAATGCCTTCAGATGTAGAAGGGCTATCTACTGTAAGTGCAGCAGATATTGCCTATGTAAAAGTGTTGAGGCCTCCATTTATGGGCGGCATTGGCGGAGGTGCTGGTGGGGCAATTGCAGTTTATACAAGAAGGGGAAGTGAAAGACAACCCGAGCCAGGCAGCCTGGGTCTGAATAAAACAATAATAGTTGGATACAATAGTGTAAAACAGTTTTATTCGCCAGACTACCAAGACTTGACTGTTTCAGCAAATACGCCTTCAGATTTTAGATCAACCCTTTACTGGAATCCATTTGTGCTTACAGATGGAAACAGACAAAAATTAAAGTTCACATTTTACAACAATGATATCACAAAGGCATTTAGAATTGTGTTGGAAGGTGTAAATGAAATAGGCAAGTTGGTGAGAATAGAAAAGGTTTTTCAACAGACAAAATAATATTTAAAGCAAATGTCAACAATATTGATTACCGGTGGTACCGGATTAGTGGGCACAGCCCTCACCAAACTTTTGGTAAGCAAAGGGCATCACGTCATTATACTATCGAGAGGTGAAAAGAACATTGCCGAACAAAACATTAGCTACGCAAAGTGGAATGTTGAAAAGCAACTAATAGACGAAAAAGCTATAGCAAACGCAGACTTTATTGTTCACCTTGCCGGTGCCGGAGTAGCCGATAAAAGATGGAGTAAATCACGAAAACAAGAAATAGTAGATAGCAGAACACAAAGCAGCTTATTGATTGTAAAGGCACTCGGAAAATATCCGAATAAAGTACAGGCTGTTATTAGCGCATCCGC